>NZ_JBSAXF010000140.1:0-245 GCF_053427845.1 Burkholderia sp. AW49-1
GCTATGACGATGCGACGAAGGGCACTGTTTCGTTGGCCGGCAAGGACGGCACGACGCTGTCGAACGTGGCGGCAGGCAAAGTAAGCGAGACGAGCAAGGATGCGATCAACGGCACGCAGTTGCATGGCACGGCGCAGAGCGTGGCGGCCGCGCTGGGTGGAGGCGCGAAGGTCAAGACGGACGGGACGCTGGAGGTGCCGACGTACAAGGTAGGCGGCACGGACGTGCATAGTGTGGGCGACGCG
>NZ_JBSAXF010000141.1:0-244 GCF_053427845.1 Burkholderia sp. AW49-1
AGGTCGAGAGCGAAGCGACCGAGCTGTCGGTTGAGCTGAGGCCCGTGGACAGCGAATTGATGCCCGTCGAGGTCGACGTGGACAACGAGCTGATCGAGCTGGTTGCCGACGAGAGACCGGTCGACGTGGAGGTCGACAGCGAAGCCACCGAGCTGTCGGTCGAGCTGAGGCCCGTGGACAACGAGTTGATGCCGGTCGAAGTCGACGTGGACAGCGAGCTGATCGAGCTGGTTGCCGACGAGAG
>NZ_JBSAXF010000142.1:0-231 GCF_053427845.1 Burkholderia sp. AW49-1
TGCCCCTTGGCAACGCGGTAGCAACGAGAACACCAATGGCCTGCTGCGCCAGTTCCTGCCCAAGGGCATGGATCTGTCTGGGGTCACACAGATGCAGTTGAACGATATCGCCAAATTGATGAATGGCCGTCCTCGCCAAACCCTGAATTGGAAAACGCCGGAAGAGGCTATGGCCATGGAACTGGCCGCAGCCGGCTTAGCTAAACGTTGCACTTGATTCTTGAGACCGCC
>NZ_JBSAXF010000143.1:0-226 GCF_053427845.1 Burkholderia sp. AW49-1
TGTGGTCGACGGTCAGTCGGTGCTCGTGCCGGTCGTGTATCTCGCGCAGGCCAGCCAGCAGAATATCGACGGGCCGCTGATCAGTGCGACGAACATCGATTTCCAGAACGCGCAGTCGTTCACGAACAGCGGAACGATCAAGGCGGACAACACGCTGGCGATCCAGGGCAAGCAGATCGACAACGCGTTCGGCGCGCTGCAAAGCGGCGGGCTGATGTCGCTGAAG
>NZ_JBSAXF010000144.1:0-225 GCF_053427845.1 Burkholderia sp. AW49-1
TTCAGCGACATCAGCCCGCCGCTTTGCAGCGCGCCGAACGCGTTGTCAATCTGCTTGCCCTGGATCGCCAGCGTGTTGTCCGCCTTGATCGTTCCGCTGTTCGTGAACGACTGCGCGTCCTGGAAATCGATGTTCGTCGCACTGATCAGCGGCCCGTCGATATTCTGCTGGCTAGCCTGCGCGAGATACACGACCGGCACGAGCACCGACTGACCGTCGACCACG
>NZ_JBSAXF010000145.1:0-217 GCF_053427845.1 Burkholderia sp. AW49-1
TGCAGAGTCCTGCAAATCAGGATACGTTTCAGCGACTCATTGATATCCAGCGCTACGACGGCAGGATTTCAGCGACTGAATTCCTGACGATTAACGGGCAAACCGATCCCTACCAGAGGGTGCGCCGCTACCTCGAGTTTTTCGAAGCACGAAATGTCGGTCCCAACCGAGCAAAACTATCCCAAGATCTCCAATTGGCAATCTCTCGGGCCTCGGA
>NZ_JBSAXF010000146.1:0-216 GCF_053427845.1 Burkholderia sp. AW49-1
GTAATGTCCTTGCCCGACACGACATTGACCGTGTCGCCGCCCTTGAGCGTCGTCGCGGTCAGCGTCTGATCGGACGTATGCAGCGTTTCCGCATAGCTGCCGTGGCTGTCGCTGCCCGAGCTGTTGCTGTTCACGGTCGATGTCGTGCTTGCCGCACCGAGCGTTACGTTGCCCTTGGCCGCAATCGTGCCACCCTGGCCGAGGTCGATCTGCGCG
>NZ_JBSAXF010000147.1:0-215 GCF_053427845.1 Burkholderia sp. AW49-1
CTCGACTTCGACGTCGACTGGCCTCTCGTCGGCTAACAGCTCGATCAGCTCGCTGTCCACCTCGACTTCGACGGGCATCAACTCGCTGTCCACGGGCCTCAGCTCGACCAACAGCTCGGTCGCTTCGCTGTCGACCTCCACGTCGACGGGTCTCTCGTCGGCGAATAGCTCGATCAGCTCGCTCTCGACCTCCACGTCGACCGGCCTCTCGTCGG
>NZ_JBSAXF010000148.1:0-212 GCF_053427845.1 Burkholderia sp. AW49-1
CTGTCGCTGACGCTGCCGGCGGTCGTGACGACCGACCTGCGCCTGAACGAGCCGCGTTACGTGACGCTGCCGAACATCATGAAGGCGAAGAAGAAGCCGCTGGAAACGGTGAAGCCGGAAGACTTGGGCGTTGACGTCGCACCGCGTCTGAAGACGCTGAAGGTGGCCGAGCCGCCGAAGCGCGCGGCCGGCGTGAAGGTGCCGGACGTGAA
>NZ_JBSAXF010000149.1:0-207 GCF_053427845.1 Burkholderia sp. AW49-1
TCTCGCAAAATTGAGCGCTCACGCTTATCGGCTGTTGATTAAGACAGAAAGACTGTCTGTTAGCGGTTTTATCGGTTATAATGCCGGCCGCTTTCGATAATCTTCAATGAAAAATATTCGAATGATGATTCATTCGAGTCTTTCTCATTGGCGATTGAGCCAGTCAGAGCGGTACGGAGTACGTATCGGCTGTCGTTCTTTAACAAT
>NZ_JBSAXF010000015.1:0-145107 GCF_053427845.1 Burkholderia sp. AW49-1
AAGAAAAAGCCCCTTCGAGGCGGCTTTTCAGGACTGCGGGATAACGTTCGGGCAGCGCGGCGAGCCGCTATGCCGGATAAAACACATCGTGGTAGCGGACTTCGCCCGTCGGGCGCGGCGCGCCTTCGTCGAACGCCAGCGCGAGGAAATACTCGGGCGGCGCATCCGGGAACACCAGATCGCCGGACTGCACGAAGTCGAAACGCGCGTAATACGCGGGATCGCCGAGCACGACGCAGCCGCGCGCACCGAGCCGGCGCAACGCGTCAAGCCCCGTGCGCACGAGCCCCGCACCGATGCTCTGCCGCTGGCATTCGGGCAGCACCGCAAGCGGCGCGAGCCCGTACCACTGCTGGCTGCCGGCCGGCTCGCCGCCGATCGACACCGGCGAAAACGCGACGTGACCGATCACGCGCTCGTCGCGCTCCGCGACGAGCGACACGCTGAGCACACCCTCCGCGCGCAGCGCATCGACGATCTGCCTTTCGAACTGACCGTGCTGCGGCTCGTCCGCGAACGCGGCCACGATCACGCGACCGATCGCATCGACATCGCTCGCGCGTTCGTCGCGCAGCGTGACGATCTCGACCGGTGCGTGCGGATCGAACATCAGCCGATCCAGCGGCGTGCGTTACGGAACACGCGCATCCACGGGCTGGCCTCGCCCCAGCCTTCCGGATGCCAGCTCATCGTGACCGTGCGGTGCACGCGCTCCATGTGCGGCATCAGCACCGAGAAGCGGCCGTCGGCCGTCGTGACCGACGTGATGCCGGCAGGCGAGCCGTTCGGGTTGAACGGATAACGCTCGGTCGCCTCGCCACGGTGGTCGACGTAGCGCATCGCGACCGCGACGCGATCGATGTCGCCCTGCTGCGAGAAGTCCGCATAGCCTTCGCCGTGCGCGACCGCCACCGGAATCCGCGAGCCTTCCATCCCCGCGAAGAAGATCGACGGCGACTTCTCCACTTCGACGAACGAGAAGCGCGCCTCGAACTGCTCGGACTTGTTGCGCGTGAACTTCGGCCATGCCTCCGCGCCCGGAATCATCGACGCGAGGCTCGACAGCATCTGGCAACCGTTGCAGATGCCGAGCGCGAACGTGTCGGGACGCGCGAAGAAGGCCGAGAACATGTCGGCGAGCTTCGCGTTGAAGCGGATCGTCTTCGCCCAGCCCTCGCCCGCACCCAGCACGTCGCCGTACGAGAAGCCGCCGCATGCCACCGCGCCCGCGAAATCGGCGAGCGTCGCGCGGCCGGCCAGCAGGTCGCTCATGTGCACGTCGTGCGCATCGAAGCCCGCGCGGTCGAACGCATAGGCCGTTTCGAGATGCGAGTTCACGCCCTGCTCGCGCAGGATCGCGACACGCGGACGCGCGCCCGTCGCGATGAAGGGTGCTGCGATGTCGTCGGCCGGGTCGAAGCTCAGCACCGGCGAGATGCCCGGGTCGGCCGCGTCGAGCAGCGCGTCGTATTCGGCGTCCGCGCAAGCGGGGTTGTCGCGCAGGCGCGCGATGCGCCAGCTCACTTCGCTCCACGCGCGATGGAGTTCAGCGCGCGGTGCGTCGAACACCTTCTTCGCGTCGCGGTACACCTCGATCACGTCGCGATCGTTGACCGTGCCGATCACGTGCGAGCACGCCGACAGACCGAACTCGCGCAGCGCGCCGAGCACCGCGTCGCGATCGGCCGCGCGCACCTGCACGACGGCGCCGAGTTCTTCCGAGAACAGCGCGCGCAGCGTGCGATCCTCGCGACGGCCGCTCGTCTGCTTCGCCCAGTCCTTCGCGTCGCCGTAGTCCGATTCGT
The DNA here is from genome assembly GCF_053427845.1 of Burkholderia sp. AW49-1. Classification (NCBI taxonomy): domain Bacteria; kingdom Pseudomonadati; phylum Pseudomonadota; class Betaproteobacteria; order Burkholderiales; family Burkholderiaceae; genus Burkholderia; species Burkholderia sp. AW49-1. Next base: position 1,806 of record NZ_JBSAXF010000015.1, read on the forward strand.
GATTCGGGTCGAGCGTCAGCATGTCGACGTTCAGCGACACGCCCGCGTGACCCGCGAACGCCATTTCGCACACCGTCGCCCACAGGCCGCCGTCCGAGCGGTCGTGGTACGCGAGCAGCTTGTCTTGCGCGTTGAGCGACTGGATCGCGTTGAAGAAGCGCTTCAGGTCTTCCGGATCGTCGACGTCCGGCGTCGTATCGCCGACCTGCTGCGTGACCTGCGCGAAGATGCTGCCGCCCATCCGGTTCTTGCCTCGGCCGAGATCGATCGCGATCAGCACGCTGTCGCCCGCGTCGGCGATGCGGCGCAGTTGCGGCGTCAGGTGACGGCGCACGTCCTCGACCGGCGCGAACGCGGAGATGATCAGCGACACCGGCGACACCACTTCCTTCGCGACGCCCTGCTCGTCCCACTTGGTCTTCATCGACAGCGAATCCTTGCCGACCGGGATGCCGATTCCGAGCGCCGGGCACAGCTCCATGCCGATCGCCTTGACCGTGTCGAACAGCGCGGCGTCCTCGCCGGCCGTGCCGCACGCGGCCATCCAGTTCGCCGACAGCTTCAGCTTGTCGAGCGACGCGATCGGCGCGCTCGCGATGTTCGTGATCGCCTCGCCGACGGCCATGCGGCCCGATGCCGGCGCGTCGATCACCGCGAGCGGCGTGCGCTCGGCCATCGTCATCGCCTCGCCCTTGAAGCCCGCGTAGTCGAGCGCGGTCACCGCGCAGTCGGCCACCGGCACCTGCCACGGGCCGACCATCTGGTCGCGTACCGACGTGCCGCCGACCGAACGGTCGCCGATCGTGATCAGGAACGACTTGCTGCCGACCGTCGGGTGCTTCAGCACGTCGACCGCGACTTCCGACAGCGCGATGCCCGTCACCTCGACCGGCGCGCGCTCGGTCGCGACGCGCGCGACGTCGCGGTGCATGCGCGGCGGCTTGCCGAGCAGCACCTCCATCGGCATGTCGACCGGGAATTCCTCGATGCCCGTTGCTTCGTTGTCGACGAGCTTGAGCTGGCGTTCGTCGGTCGCGACGCCGACCACCGCGAACGGGCAGCGCTCGCGTGCGCAGATCGCCTCGAAGCGCGGCAGGTCGGCCGGTGCGATCGCCAGCACGTAGCGCTCCTGCGCCTCGTTCGACCAGATTTCACGCGGCGACAGGCCCGACTCCTCGAGCGCGACCTTGCGCAGCTCGAAGCGTGCGCCCTTGCCCGCGCCGTCGACGATTTCGGGGAACGCGTTCGACAAGCCGCCCGCGCCGACGTCGTGGATGCTAAGAATCGGGTTTTCCGCGCCGAGCTGCCAGCAGCCGTTGATCACTTCCTGCGCGCGCCGCTCGATTTCCGGGTTGCCGCGCTGCACCGAGTCGAAGTCGAGTTCGGCCGTGTTCGCGCCGGTCGCCATCGAGCTCGCCGCGCCGCCGCCCATGCCGATCCGCATGCCCGGGCCGCCGATCTGGATCAGCAGCGAACCTGCCGGCACGTCGTGCTTGTGCGTGTGTTGATCCGCGATGTTGCCGAGGCCGCCCGCGATCATGATCGGCTTGTGATAGCCGCGCACCTGGCCGCCGACGTTCTGCTCGTACACGCGGAAGTAGCCGCCGAGGTTCGGACGGCCGAATTCGTTGTTGAACGCGGCGCCGCCGAGCGGGCCTTCGATCATGATCTGCAGCGGCGACGCAATGCGGTCCGGGCGGCCGTACGGGCCGTGCGCATCGTTCGGGTTGCGCTCGCCGACCGGTTGCGCCGCGTCGCGTGCGTTTTCCCACGACTGGCGTGCATCCGGCAGATCGAGGTTCGACACGGTGAAACCCGTGAGGCCGGCCTTCGGACGCGCACCGCGACCCGTCGCGCCTTCGTCGCGGATCTCGCCGCCTGCGCCGGTCGCCGCGCCCGGGAACGGCGAGATCGCCGTCGGGTGGTTGTGCGTCTCGACCTTCATCAGCGTGTGGGTGAGCTCGGTGTGACGACCATAGCGTTCGCCCGGCTCGCCGGCCGCGCCCGCGTTGCGCGGGAACCAGCGCTCGGCTTCGGCGCCGACCATGATCGACGAGTTGTCCGAATACGCGACGATCGTGCCTTGCGGGCTCAGCTTTTCGGTGTTGCGGATCATTGCGAACAGCGACATGTCCTGCGCTTCGCCGTCGATCGTCCACTGCGCGTTGAAGATCTTGTGGCGGCAATGCTCGCTGTTTGCCTGCGCGAACATCATCAGTTCGACGTCGGTCGGGTTGCGTTCGAGCTTGCGGAACGCGTCGACCAGGTAGTCGATCTCGTCGTCGGCCAGCGCGAGGCCCAGCTCGACGTTCGCGCGCTCGAGCGCGGCGCGGCCGACGCCCAGCACGTCGACGGTCGCGAGCGGCTTGGCCGGCAGCTCGTCGAACAGGTGCTTCGCGTCGTCGCGCGCGGCGACCACGCTTTCGGTCATCCGGTCATGCAGCGCGGCCGCGACGGCTGCGCGCGCGTCGTCGGACAGCGCCTTCTTGCCGCCGAGCAGGCCCGACTTCAGCGTGACCGTGAATTCGACGCCGCGTTCGATGCGGCGCACTTGCGTGAGGCCGCAGTGCTGCGCGATGTCGGTCGCCTTGCTCGCCCACGGCGAAACCGTGCCGAAGCGCGGCAGCACGACGAACGTCTCGGCCGCGCCCTTCTCGGCCGCCGGCTCGAACGGCGCGCCGTAGTGCATCAGTGCGTCGATGCGTGCGCTGTCGTCGGCCGACAGCGGCTCGGCCGCATTGACGAAGTGCAGGAACTGGCCGCGCACCGCGACGATGTTGGCGTCGATTTGCCTGAGCGTGTCGAGCAGACGGGTTTGACGGAAATCGGAGAGGGCCGAAGCGCCGGGAAAACACGAGAAGTGAGCCATGGGCTGGACTGACGTCGATGAGTCGCGCGAGGTGGCGACGTGGGGCGAAAGGAAGGCCGTAATTATACCCGGAAGTCGGTCGTCCCAGACCGGCTGATCGGCACCCGTCACGCACCGCAACGGTGCACCGGCATCCGCGGCGGACCGCCGCCCGCCGCACCGGCCCGCACGGCCGCGGCGGCCGGCGTCCACGCGACGGCGGAATCGGACGCGGTCGCGCGACGCCGGTTCGTGCGATTTTGGCGCTATCATTCCCGGTTCACCGGGCCGGGAGCCCGTCAGCGAATCCTCACCGGGCGGCATGCATGCCGCCCGTCATCGAAGCAATTCATGGATGTCATCGTCATCGGCGGCGGAATCAGCGGCGTCGCCACCGCCTACCAGCTGCGCGCGGCCGGCCATCGCGTGTGCGTGGTCGAACGCCACGCGACCGTCGCGCAAGGCGCAACCTACGGCGACGGCGGCACGCTGCTGCCGAGCCCGCTCGACGTCTGGTTCGGCCCCACCTTCATGCGTGAGCGCCAGCCGCGCGACACCGGCATCGTCTACAAGCCGGGCTTCAACGGCGGCGTGCGCCGCTTCGTCAAGCAGCTCGCCGCGCTGCGCGACGCCGACGCATTCGCCGCGCAATTTGCGCGGCTGCGCCCGCTGATCGACGCGTCGCGCGAGTCGCTCGCCGACATCGAGGCGCGCTTCCAGCTCGAATTCGAGCAGAAACCCGGGATCCTGCACGTCGTGCGCGACCCGCGCGACTGGGAAGCGCTACAGCCGGCACTCGACCTGCTGCGTTCGCTCGACCAGCCGTACCGGGTGCTCACGGCCGACGAATGCGCGGCGCTCGAGCCTTCGTTGCCGGCCGAGCCCGGCTTTGCCGGCGGCGTGCTGCTCGAGAGCGAGCGCACAGGAAACTGCCCGCTGTTCGCGAAACTGGTCAAGCAGACGCTCGACGAGCACGGCGTGCAGTTCCGCTTCGGCGCCGACGTCGCCGCGATCCGCGTCGACACCGGCCGGGCCGCGGTCGAGCTCGCGCCGGCCGGCAGCCGGCACGCGAAGGCGCACGAGGTCGACGTGATGTCGGCCGACGCGATCGTGGTCGCCGCGGGCGCCGGCAGCCTGCCGCTGCTGGAGCGGCTCGGCTGGCGGCTGCCGCTGCATCCGGTGCGCGCGCACACGCTGACCGCCCCGGTCGCGTACGAAGAACATGCGCCGCACCTGAGCGTCGTCGATTCGATCAAGCGGATCTCGATCACGCGCACCCACCAGCGGTTGCGCATCGGCGGCGGCGCCGTGCTGCAGAGCCTCGCCGACACCGCGAAGCCGCTCCCCGAGCCGCTGTCCGAGGCCGCGCTCGCGCTGCTCGGCCAGGCCGTCCACGATTGGGTGCCGGGCGCCGCGAAAATTTCCGCCGCGCTGTCGTGGCAAGGCACGCAACTGCTGTCGCCGGATGGCCTGCCGGTCGTCGGTCCGACCCCGCATCCGCGCGTGTTCGTCAATTTCGGGCACGGCCCGGCCGGTTGGGGCCTCGCGTGCGGGTCTGCTAAAGTGGTGACCGACTGTCTGAGCGGCGACACGCAGCAGTGGCCCGCCGACACGCTCGCCGCGCTGAGCGCCGCGCGCTTCACGACCTGACCGCCACGGGCCCGTCCCGGGGCGGCCTCCTCCCGCCGCCATGACCCCGCGATGACGAATCCCCGCCCGCTTCCCGACTCCGCCCCGCTCGCGCTGCTGCGCGTCGCCGACCTGCGCGCGGCCGAGGCCGCCGCGACCGCCGAACTGCCGCCGCACACGCTGATGGGCCGCGCGGGCGCCGCCGCCGCGCGCTGGCTGTCCGAACGGGTGGCCGGCGACGACCGCCCGGTCTGGTTCGCGGTCGGCCCCGGCAACAACGGCGGCGACGCGCTGGTGGCCGCCGCGCAACTGCAGCAGCTCGGCGTCGCGACGCAGGCCTGGATGCCGGTGCCGGTCAAGCCGGACGATGCGCAATGGGCGCTCGGCCTCGCGCGCGCGGCCGGCGTGCCGCTGTCGACCGAACCGCCCGCCTCGCTCGACGATTACGCGTGGGTCGTCGACGGATTGTTCGGCATCGGCCTCGCTCGCGCACTCGACGGACCGTTCGCCGTCCAGGCCGCGCGCATCGCCGCACATGCCCGAAGCGGCGGCCGCGTGCTCGCGCTCGACGTACCGAGCGGGCTCGACAGCGACACGGGCCGGATCGTCGGCGCGGGCGTCGCCGTCACCGCGACGCACACGCTCACCTTCATCGGCGCGAAGCCTGGCCTTTACACCGGCGACGGCCGCGACCTCGCCGGCGAGATCGACATCGCGTCGCTCGACGTCGCACCGCCCGCCGCGCCGGCCGTCGTGCTGAATGCACCGGCACGGTTCGCCGCCGCGCTGCCCGCCCGCGCGTTCGCTTCGCACAAGGGCACGTTCGGCAACCTGGCGGTGCTCGGCGGCGACACCGGCATGTGCGGCGCGCCGATTCTCGCCGCGCGCGCCGCGCTGTTCGCGGGCGCCGGCAAGGTGCATGTCGGCTTTCTCGGCGCCGGCGCGCCACCGTACGACCCACCGTTTCCCGAACTGATGCTGCATCCGGCGGACAGCCTCGACCTCGATGCGATGTCCGCGATCGCGGCAGGCTGCGGCCTCGGCGCGCGCGAGGCCGCGGCCACGCTCGTGCGCGACGTACTCGCGCACGATGCCGCGACGCTGCTCGACGCCGACGCGTTGAACCTCGTCGCGACGCATGCCGACCTCGCCGCCGCCGTCGCCGCCCGCGGCACCCGCGGCAACGCGTGCGTGCTGACGCCGCATCCGCTCGAGGCAGCGCGTCTGCTCGGCAGCGATACCGCGACGGTGCAGCACGACCGATTGGCCGCGGCCCAGGCGCTGGCCGCGCGCTACGCGAGCATCGTCGTGCTGAAGGGTTCGGGCACGGTGATTGCGGCGCCAGACGGGCGCCTGACGATCAACCCGACCGGCAATGCGGCGCTCGCCACCGGCGGCACCGGCGACGTGCTCGGCGGCCTGATCGGCGCATTGCTCGCGCAGCGCGTCGCGCCGTACGAAGCCGCGCTTGCGGGCGTATACCTGCACGGCCTCGCGGCCGACACGCTGACCGCGAACGGCACGGGGCCGGCCGGCCTCACCGCGGGCGAACTCGCGCCGATGGTGCGCACGCTGATCAATCGCCTTTTTTACCCGTCGGCGCGCGCCGACATATAACGCCGCTATACTGGGTGCCCCGCCGCACGGCGGGCCCGCTCGTCCGCTGGCGTTCCGATCCCGATGCGCCGGCGCGGCATTCCTCCCGATTCACGCTTCACTCGAACCGCCATGACGCTGAATTCGCTCCCCGCCTGGACTGCCCTTCAATCCCACTTCGAACAGATCCGCCACGCGCGGCTGCGCGACTGGTTCGCGCCGGAAAACGACCGCGCGCCGACCCGTGCCGAACGCTTCACGATCCCCGGCGGCGGCCTTGCAGCCGACTTCTCGAAGAACCGCATCAACGACGACACGCTGCGCCTGCTCGTGCAACTGGCCCGCGAAGCGGGCGTCGAGGCGCGCCGCGACGCGATGTTCGCCGGCGAGATCGTCAACCCGACCGAAGGCCGCGCCGCGCTGCACACGGCATTGCGCGCGACCGACCCGCACGCGCCGTTCCATGCGCAGGTCAGCGCCGAGCGCGCGAAGATGGCGACCTTCGCACGCGCCGTGCGCAGCGGCGCGTGGACCGGCTACACCGGCAAGCGCATCCGCCACGTGATCAACATCGGCATCGGCGGCTCGGATCTCGGACCGAAGATGGTCACGCATGCGCTGCACCATGTCGCGACGCCCGACATTTCGACTCATTTCGTATCGAACGTCGACGGCGCCGATCTCGCGCGCGTGCTCGAACAGGTCGACCCGGAGGAGACGCTCGCGATCATCGTGTCGAAGACCTTCACGACGCTCGAGACGATGACGAACGCACGTTCGCTGCGCGACTGGTTCGTCGCGCGCGGCTGCCCGGAAGATGCGCTCGCGAAGCACTTCGTCGGCGTGTCGGCGAACCCGGCCGAAGTCGTGAAGTTCGGCATCTCCGCCGACAACGTGTTCGAAATGTGGGACTGGGTCGGCGGCCGCTACTCGCTGTGGTCGGCGGTCGGCCTGTCGATCATGATCGCGATCGGGCCCGAGCAGTTCGACGAACTCCTCGCCGGCGCGAACGACATGGACCGCCATTTCCGCGAGGCGCCGCTCGAGCGCAACCTGCCGGTGCTGCTCGGCCTGATCGGCATCTGGTATCGCAACTTCTTCGGCTCGCAGAGCTATCTCGTCGCGCCGTATTCGGAAGCGCTGCACTACCTGCCGTCGTACCTGCAGCAGCTCGAGATGGAAAGCAACGGCAAGTCCGCACGCCTGGACGGCACGTTCGTCGACTACCCGACGTCGGCCGTCACGTGGGGCGAGCCGGGCACCAACGGCCAGCACGCGTTTTTCCAGATGCTGCACCAGGGCCCGACGATCGTGCCGATCGACTTCATCGCGGTGCTGACGCCCGAGCATCCGCTCGCGAGCCATCACCCGAAGCTGCTCGCGAACTGCTTCGCGCAGAGTGAAGCGCTGATGCTCGGCCGCACGCTCGACGAAGCGCGCAAGGTCGCCGGCCCCGGCAAGGAAGCGCTCGCGCCGCACCTGACCTTCCCCGGCAACCGCCCGACGACGACGCTGCTGGTGGATGCGCTGACGCCGCGCACGCTCGGCGCGCTGATCGCGCTCTACGAGCACAAGGTGCTGGTGCAGGCAACGGTGTGGGACATCAATCCGTTCGACCAGTGGGGCGTCGAGCTCGGCAAGATTCTCGGCAAAGTCGTCGAAGCCGACCTGGCGGCCGAATCGGTCGATCCCGCGAAGCACGATTCGTCGACGACCGCGCTGATCGAGCGCGCGCGGGCGGCGCTCAAGCGCTGACGCGACAGCGTCGAACGCATGCCGGCCGCGCCGGGCGATCTACCCTGCGCGGCCGGCAAGAAATTCGGTCTCGCGCTATGCCGCGTGCGGCGCGACGATGCGGCCGGCGTCGATGGTGACCGTCGTCGCGCAGCGCCGCGCGAGTTCGGCATCGTGCGTGACGAGCACGAGCGTCGCCCCGTGCGTGCGGTTCAGTTCGAACATCAGGTCGATGACGGCATGGCCCGTGGCCGCATCGAGGCTGCCGGTCGGTTCGTCGGCGAACAGGATTGCGGGATGCGTGACGAACGCGCGCGCGAGCGCGACGCGCTGTTGCTCGCCACCCGACAGCAGCTTCGGATAATGCGCGGTGCGCTCGCCGAGACCGACCTGCACGAGCAACGCGCGCGCCCGATCGGCGGCGTCGCGCGCGTTGATGCCGCCTTGCAGCTCGAGCGGAAGCATCACGTTCTCGAGTGCCGTCAGGTGCGGCATCAACTGAAACGACTGGAACACGAACCCGACGGCGCCATTGCGCAGCGCGGCGCGCTCGTCCTCGTCGAGCTGGTCGAGCGCGCGACCGAGCAGGCGAACCGTGCCGCTCGTCGCGCTGTCCAATCCCGCAAGCAGGCCGAGCAGCGTCGATTTGCCGGACCCCGACGCGCCGACGATTGCGAGACTGCTGCCGGGCCGCACCGCGAACGTGATGCCGTCGAGGATCGTCAGCTCGCCCGTTGCGTCGGCAACCCGCTTGCACACGTCATGGACTTCGATGATCGGATCGGTAATCTTGAACATGGATACGACATTCCGCTGGAAAAGACGCGCGGCGCTCGCCGCATTGCTGGGTACCCTCCTCGCAGCAAACGTACCCGCTCGCGCTGCGACGGCGGCGGCCTCGACATCGGGCCAGCCCGCGCTCGTCGTGCTCGGCGACAGCCTGTCGGCCGAATACGGGTTGCCACGCGACACCGGCTGGGTTGCGTTGTTGCGGCAACGGCTCGCGACCGAGCGAATCGATTATAGCGTCGCGAACGCAAGCGTCAGCGGCGACACCACGAGCGGCGGCCGCGCGCGACTGCCTGCGGTGCTGCAACGGCTCAAGCCGTCGATCGTCGTCGTCGAGCTCGGCTCGAACGACGCGCTGCGGGGCGTGCCGCTCGCGACGACCGAACAGAACCTGCGCGACATCATCGCCGATGCGCGGCAAGCGCGAGCGAAGGTCCTGCTGGTCGGCATGTACGTGCCGCCCAACTACGGGCCCGATTACACGCAGAAATTCCATGCGGTCTACACGCGCGTGTCGAAAGAACTCGGCGTACCGCTCGTGCCGTTCCTGCTGGCCGGCATCGAGAACAAGCCGGAGATGTTCCAGCCGGACCAGATGCATCCCGCGCAGCGAGCACAGGGCATCCTGCTCGACAACGTCTGGCCGGCGCTGAAGCCGCTGCTCGGCAAGCCGCGCGGCTGACCTCGCGGCACGTCACCGCCGGAAAGCAAAAAGCCCCGCTTCGAGCGGGGCTTTTTGTTGCTGCACGCGAAACCGCGAACGGCGCTTCGCCTGGCGGCCGCTTGGTCGCGCCTCAGTTGCCGCCGTCCTGCGACTGGCTCTGCGTGGTGCCGTACAGCTTCACCTTCGAGCGGTCGCGCAGCGCGGCGAGATACGCCTCGCCTTCGCTTTGCGCTTCGACCTGCGCCATCTGCTGCTGCGCGGCGGCGAGCTGCTGCGGATCGACGGCCGTACCCGGAATCACCGCGTTCACGCGATAGATCGCGTAGCCGTCCGCTCCGAGATCGACACCGACGTATGCCGGCAGCGTCTTCGCATCGATCTTGTAGACGGCGCTCAGCGCCGCCGGCGTCAGGCCCTGCGACTGCGTGCGCGATACCTTCTGCGCGGCCGTAAAGCCATCGGCCGACTTCGACTTCTGCAACTCGGCCAGCTTCGCCGCGCCGTCCTTCTTCGCGAGTTCCGCGGCCTGCTCGGCGATGACCTTCTGACGCACCGCGTCCTTGATCGTATCGAGCGCCGGCACGGCAGCCGGCTTGTAGTCGGTCACGCGCGCCGAGATCAGCGTGTTGTTGCCCACGTCGATCGCCTGCGTGTTGTTCTGGCTCTTCACCGAGTCGTTCGCGAACACCGCAGCGAGGAACTTCGGATTGTTCAGCGGGCTCGTCGGCGGCAGTTGCGGATTCGGCGTCGGCGTGACGGTGGCCGTCTGGATCGTCAGCTTGTACTTGTCGGCGGCCGGCTGCAGCGTCTTCGCCTTTTCATAGACGGTCGACGTGAAGCCTTCCGCGTTGTCCGAGAATGCCTTCGCCGCGTATTGCTGCTTCAGGTCGACTGCGATCTGGTCCTTCACGTCCGCAAACGGCTTGACGACCGACGGCTTCACTTCCGTCGCCTTCAGGATGTGGAAACCGAGATCCGATTGCACGATACCGCTCACGTCGCCCTGCTTCAGCGCGAACGCGGCATCGTCGAACGCCTTGCCGCCCGCCGTCGAGCCACGCGTGATGAAGCCCAGATCGCCGCCCTTCGCCGCCGACGGCGCGTCCTGCGAGCTCTTCTGCGCGATCTGCGCGAACTGGTCCGGATGCGCCTTCACGTCGGCCAGCAGCTGCTCGGCCTTCGCCTTCGCGGCCGCCTTGTCGGCCGCGCTTGCGTCGCTCGCCGCGGCGATGAAGATGTGGCTCACGCGCACCTGCGCTTCCGAGCGGAAGTGCGTCGGGTTGTCGTCGTAGAACTTCTTGATGTCGGCATCGGTCGGCTGCGCGCTCGCGGCGGCAGCTGCCGGCGAATAGACGAGATACTGGATCGTCGCGGTTTCCGGCGTCGCGAAGCCCTGCTTGTGCGCGTCGTAGTATGCGGTGAGCTGTGCGTCGGTCGGCTGCACCTTCGTCGCGAAGTCGCTCGTCTTCAGCACGAGCGCCTGCACTTCACGCTGCTGCGCAGCCAGTTCCGACAGCCGTTGCGCCGGCCCCTTCGGCGTGAATGCGCTCGCCACGATGCTCGCCGGAATCTGCTGCAGCGCGAGGCTGTAGCGCACGCGTTCCTGGTACTGCTCGGGCGTCATCCCCTGGAACGACAACAGTTGCGCGTAGCGCTGGACGTCGATCGTACCGTCGGGTTTCTTCAGCGACGCGATCATCGGGTCGCTCATCAGCGCGTCGCGCACCGCGTTGTCGGATGCGGTCAGGTGCAGGCGCTGCGTCTCGTCGGCCAGCACGCGTTGCTGGATCAGGCCGTCGAGCACTTGCTTGCGATGTTCGGGCGTGTCGAATGCCTTGATGTCGAACTGCCCGCCGAGCGCCTGGCGCGCCTGGTCGATCTGCTGGCGGAACGCGCCGTCGAATTCGACCCGCGTGATCTTGTGCCCGTTGACCGCCGCGACGTTCGCGCTGTCGTCGAAGAAGCCGCGGAAACCTTGGATCCCGACGAAACCCAGCCCCGGCAACACGATCAGGAGCAGGAGCGCCATCATCAGGCGCTGGTGATTACGGAAGAAATCGAGCATGCGTGACGGGAAAATTGGACAAAACGTCCGATATTACAACATACGGGGTGGCACGGGAAAAAAGCAGGTGCGCAACGAACGTGCGCAACCGACGACGCAAATGAAAAAGCCCGCACGAGGCGGGCTTTCTCATTTTTTGGCGGAGCGGACGGGACTCGAACCCGCGACCCCCGGCGTGACAGGCCGGTATTCTAACCGACTGAACTACCGCTCCTTGGTCTGGCTGAATCAGGAAACTGGTGGGTGCTGAGGGGTTCGAACCCCCGACCTACGCCTTGTAAGGGCGCCGCTCTACCAGCTGAGCTAAGCACCCGTTTCCGATTCGTTCTGGCTGCGATCTGCGTTTCGGCATCAACAACCAGCGAGCCCGCAAGTTTAATTCATTCCCGATCATTTTGCCAAGCCCGTGCGCAAAAAATTTTAACGCGCCGCTCAATCCACGATGTCGAAGCACGTAAAAAAAACCCGCGGACGCGCCGCGGGTTTCGTGAACAACCGTCAGGGACGGCGTTCAGGTTTTCAGTGCTTGACGACTTCCGTCGAGCCGGCATCCTTCGCCGCCTCGCCCACCGGTGCCGCAGCCTTCGCCTCTTCTTCCGGCGGCAGCGGGGTCGGCGTACGTTCGAGCGCGAGCTCGAGCACCTTGTCGATCCAGCGGACCGGCACGATCTCGATCGCGTTCTTCACGTTGTCCGGAATGTCCGCAAGATCCTTCACGTTCTCTTCCGGGATCAGCACGAGCTTGATGCCACCGCGATGCGCAGCCAGCAGCTTCTCCTTCAGCCCACCGATCGGCAGCACTTCGCCACGCAGCGTGATCTCGCCCGTCATCGCGACATCAGCACGCACGGGAATGCCCGTCAGCACCGACACCAGCGCGGTCGTCATCGCACCGCCGGCGGACGGACCGTCCTTCGGCGTCGCGCCTTCCGGCACGTGGATGTGGATGTCCTGCTTCTCGAACGCCTCGTCCTTGATACCCAGACGGCGCGAACGCGAGCGCACGACCGAACGTGCAGCCTCGACCGACTCCTTCATCACGTCGCCCAGCGAACCCGTGCGGATCACGTTGCCCTTGCCCGGCATCACTGCGGCTTCGATCGTCAGCAGGTCGCCGCCGACTTCCGTCCACGCGAGGCCCGTCACCTGACCGACCTGGTTTTCCTTCGCCGCGAGGCCGAAGTCGTACTTGCGCACGCCGAGGAACGTATCGAGGTTCTCGCCATCGACCTTGATCGCGCCCGATGCCTTCTTCAGCAACAGCATCTTCACGACCTTGCGGCAGATCTTCGACACTTCCCGCTCGAGCGAACGCACACCGGCTTCGCGCGTGTAGTAGCGGATGATGTCGCGGATCGCCTGCTCGGCGACCTCGATCTCGCCGTCCTTCAGACCGTTGTTCTTCTTTTGCTTCGGCAGCAGGTAGCGCTGCGCGATGCTGACCTTCTCGTCTTCCGTGTAACCCGACAGACGAATCACTTCCATCCGGTCTAGCAGCGGCGGCGGGATGTTCAGCGAGTTCGACGTCGCGACGAACATCACGTCCGACAGGTCGAAGTCGACTTCGATGTAGTGGTCGGCGAACGTGTGGTTCTGTTCCGGATCGAGCACTTCGAGCAGCGCCGACGACGGATCGCCGCGGAAATCCATGCCCATCTTGTCGACTTCGTCGAGCAGGAAGAGCGGATTGCGCACGCCGACCTTCGCCAGGCTTTGCAGGATCTTGCCCGGCATCGAGCCGATGTACGTGCGGCGGTGACCGCGGATCTCGGCTTCGTCACGCACGCCGCCGAGCGCCATCCGGACGAACTTGCGGTTCGTCGCGCGAGCGATCGACTGGCCGAGTGAGGTCTTGCCGACGCCCGGGGGCCCGACGAGGCACAGGATCGGCGCCTTCACCTTGTCCACGCGCTGTTGCACCGCGAGGTACTCGAGGATGCGTTCCTTCACCTTCTCGAGGCCGAAGTGATCTTCGTCGAGGACCTGCTCGGCGTTCGACAGGTCGTTGTTGACCTTGCTCTTCTTGCGCCACGGCAGGCCGATCAGCGTGTCGATGTAGTTGCGCACGACGGTCGCTTCCGCCGACATCGGCGACATCAGCTTCAGCTTCTTGAGCTCGGCATCGGCCTTCTTCTTCGCTTCCTTCGGCATGCGCGCGGCGTTGATGCGCTTCTCGAGTTCCTCGAGATCCGCACCCTCTTCGCCTTCGCCCAGTTCCTTCTGGATCGCCTTGACCTGTTCGTTCAGGTAGTACTCGCGCTGGCTCTTTTCCATCTGGCGCTTCACGCGCCCGCGAATGCGCTTTTCAACCTGCAGGATGTCGATCTCGGCTTCGAGCTGCGCGAGCAGGTGCTCGAGGCGCTCGATGACCGGGAGCATCTCGAGGATGTGCTGCTTCTGGTCGAGCTTCAGCGGCAGACGCTCGGCGATCATGTCCGCGAGGCGACCGGCTTCATCGATGCCCGACAGCGACGTGAGAATTTCCGGCGGGATCTTCTTGTTCAGCTTCACGTACTGATCGAACTGCGACACGATCGCACGGCGCAGCGCTTCCGTTTCCGCGCTGTCGGCGTGATCGGGCTCGAGCGGCATTACTTCACAGGAGAACTGCGTCTCCTGCTCTTCGATCGACAACGCCTTCGCACGCTGCAGGCCCTCGACGAGCACCTTCACGGTGCCGTCCGGCAGCTTCAGCATCTGCAGGATGTTGGCGATACAACCGACCTCGTACATGTCCTTTTCGGTCGGTTCGTCCTTGGCCGCGGTTTTCTGGGCGACGAGCATGATGTGCTTGCCGCCTTCCATCGCTGCTTCGAGGGCCTTGATCGATTTCGGCCGGCCGACGAAGAGCGGAATGACCATGTGCGGGAAAACGACGACGTCCCGCAGCGGCAGCAGCGGGAGCGTGATGCGTTCCGGCGGGAGAAGTTGGGTGCCTGACATTTCATTTCCCCATGAGTGGAATCAATTGTTCGGTAATTGAGGCCGCCACAACGAATTGCAAGCCTTCAAGTGCGGGAAATATTCGGTAAGAAAGTAACCACCGCGTGTCGAGTCAGAGTTACCCACAAGATAAACGAAAAAAAGCCGCCCACGGACTCATGAACGGCCTTTTTCGCAGAACATCGTCGGCTAGCCGGTCAGTTCGAACCCGCCACCTTCGGCGTGTCCTCATAGATCAGCAGGGGCTTGCCGTCGCCATCGATGACGTTCTCGTCGATGATGACCTTGCTGACCCCTTTCATCGCCGGCAGCTCGTACATCACGTCGAGCAACGCCTGTTCGATGATCGAACGCAAACCGCGCGCGCCGGTCTTGCGGCGGATCGCCTTGCGGGCGACTGCCTGCAGCGCGCCCGGCCGGATTTCCAGCTCGACGCGCTCCATCGCGAACAGCTTGTGATACTGCTTGACGAGCGCATTCTTCGGCTCGACGAGAATCTTCATCAGCGCGGCTTCGTCGAGCTTGCCGAGCGTCGCGACCACCGGCAGACGGCCGATCAATTCGGGGATCAGACCGAATTTGATCAGGTCTTCCGGTTCCGTTTCGCGCAGCACTTCGCCCGCGTCACGTTCCTGCTTGCTCTTGACCGTCGCGCCGAAGCCGATGCCGGTCTTCTCCGTACGATCGGTGATCACCTTCTCGAGCCCGTCGAACGCGCCGCCGCAGATGAACAGGATGTTGGTCGTGTCGACCTGGATGAAATCCTGATTCGGATGCTTGCGGCCGCCCTGCGGCGGCACCGACGCCATCGTGCCCTCGACGAGCTTCAGCAATGCCTGCTGGACGCCCTCGCCCGACACGTCGCGCGTGATCGACGGGTTGTCCGACTTGCGGCTGATCTTGTCGATTTCGTCGATGTAGACGATCCCGCGCTGAGCCTTGTCGACCTCGTAGTTGCAGTTCTGCAACAGCTTCTGGATGATGTTCTCGACGTCCTCGCCGACATAGCCGGCTTCGGTCAGCGTCGTCGCATCGGCGATCACGAACGGCACGTTCAGCAACCGCGCGAGCGTCTGCGCGAGCAGCGTCTTGCCGGAGCCCGTCGGGCCGATCAGCAGGATGTTGCTCTTCGACAGCTCGACGTCGTCCTTCTTGTCGAGGTGCTTGAGGCGCTTGTAGTGGTTGTACACGGCCACCGCGAGAATCTTCTTCGCGCGCTCCTGGCCGATCACGTACTGATCGAGGATGTCGCGAATTTCCTGCGGGCTCGGCAGATCCGACCGGGACAGGCTGGCCTCGACGCCGGCGGCAGCCGCCTCGTCGCGAATGATCTCGTTGCAGAGGTCGATGCACTCATCGCAGATGAATACCGACGGGCCCGCGATGAGTTTCTTCACCTCATGCTGGCTCTTCCCGCAAAACGAGCAATACAACAGCTTCTCGCTGTTCGAACCTTTTTTGTCCGCCATGAATGTAGAGCCTCCGGACAGGTAAATGACATGATACGCCGAATGCTCCGAACGCCGCGCCTAGGGCGCGACCGGAGCCGGCTGGATGCGCTTGCCGCAGATGCTCAGGGCACTCGGGACGTTGCAGGGGCGCCGCACGAATCGGGGCGGCACCCCACTTAAGTTTACGGGCGCTTCAGCAGCACCTGATCGATCAGCCCGTACGCCTTCGCATCTTCGCTCGACATGAAGTTATCACGGTCGGTGTCGCGCGCGATGCGCTCGACGTCCTGGCCCGTATGCTGCGCGAGCAGGTTGTTCAGCCGTTCCTTCAGGTAGAGGATTTCGCGCGCCTGGATCTCGATGTCGGACGCCTGGCCGCGCGCGCCGCCGAGCGGCTGGTGAATCATCACGCGCGAGTTCGGCAGCGCGAAACGCTTGCCCTTCGCGCCCGACGCGAGCAGGAACGCGCCCATGCTGGCAGCGAGGCCCATGCAGAGGGTCGATACGTCCGGCTTGATGAACTGCATCGTGTCGTAGATCGCCATGCCGGCCGACACCGAGCCGCCCGGGCTGTTGATGTAGAGGCTGATGTCCTTGTCGGGGTTCTCGCTCTCGAGGAACAGCAATTGCGCGACCACGAGGTTGGCGGTCTGGTCGTTCACTTCGCCGACCATGAACACCAGGCGCTCCTTCAGGAGACGCGAATAGATATCGTACGAACGCTCGCCGCGGCCGCTCGTTTCGACGACGATCGGCACCAGCCCCAGCGCTTGCGCCTCGAAACCCTGCGGCGCGTTCGAAGCAAGCATGTCCAGCAATTCAGCGCGAGTGATCATTCAATGAACCTTGTTCGAATGGAAAATTGAACGGAGGGAAGCCGCCCGCTCAATCGCCATATTAATGGCAACCGTGCGCTTGACGTAAAAACGGCGTGCGGGCCGTCGCTCCGACAGCCGGCACGCCGCTAGAGCGACACTTACGCTTGCGCCGACGCGCTCGCGAGTGCCTCGAAGCTCACTTCCTTGTCCGTCACCTTTGCCTTGCCCAGCACGAAGTCGACGACGTTGCTTTCAACGACGAACGCTTCCATCTCGGCGAGGCGCTGCTGGTTCGAATAATACCAGCGGACCACTTCCTTCGGGTCTTCGTAGCTCTTCGCGAACTCGTCGACTTCCGCGCGGATCTGCTCCGGCTTCGCTTCGAGGCTGTTCGACTTCACGAGTTCGGCCAGCACGAGGCCCAGCTTCACGCGACGCTCTGCCTGCTCGGCGAACATCTCGGCCGGGATCGGTGCGTCCTTCGCGTTCGGCACGCCGCGCTGCGCCAGATCCTGGCGAGCCATTTCGACGAGCCGTTGCTGGTCCTGCTCGATCAGCGCCTTCGGCACGTCGAGTTCGGAAATCTTCAGCAGCGCGTCCATCACCTGGTTCTTGACGATGGCTTGCGTGCGACGCTTCGCTTCACGCTCGAGGTTTTCCTTGATTTCGGCGCGCATCTTCGTCAAGTCGCCGTCTTCGATGCCGAGCGACTTCGCGAATTCGGCGTCGATTTCCGGCATGTGCGGCCACTCGATCTTCTTCATCGTGACCGTGAATTGCGCCGTCTTGCCCGCCACGTCCTTGCCGTGGTAGTCGTCCGGGAACTTCAGGTCGAACGTACGCTGCTCGCCGGCCTTCAGGCCCAGTGCCGCCGTTTCGAATTCCGGCAGCATGCGGCCTTCGCCGAGCACGAACGGGAAGTCTTCGGCCGTACCGCCCTGGAACGCGACGTCGTCAATCTTGCCGACGAAGTCGACCGTCACGCGGTCGCCGTTCTTCGCCGCGGTGTCCGCACCGCCGTCGCCATGCTCGCCAGCTTCGCCGCGCGCGTGGAAGTGCACGCGTTGCTTGCGCAGGATTTCCAGCGTGCGGTCGATTTCGGCGTCGCCGATCGACGTCGTCGAGCGCTCGACTTCCGCCGTCGCCAGATCGCCGATCTTCACTTCCGGGTAAACCTCGAACGTCGCGTCGAACGCGTATGCATCCTCAACCTGCTCCTGCTTCGGCTCGAAGCTCGGCTGGCCGGCGACGCGCAGGTTTTCCGCGCGGCTGATCGTGAAGAATTCCTGGCCGATCTTGTCGCTCAGCACTTCCGCCTCGACCTGGCCCGCGTACTGCTGGGCAACCATCTTGAGCGGCACCTTGCCCGGGCGGAAACCCGGCATGCGAACGTTCTTCGCGAGTTTCTGGATACGGGCGTCGATTTCCTTCTGCACGGTGTCCTTCGGCAGGGAAATCGTCACGCGGCGTTCAAGCTTGCCGAGGTTCTCAACAACGTTAGCCATGGCTTCAATCGTCCTAAAATTATTCGAGCGAATCGGGTTTTCCTTGCCGTGCCTGCCTGCGGCGTGAGTGCATCGCATGCACACGCCGCGCCGGAGCGCCACGCCATCCCTGCACGCGCCGAATGGCTAGCGCAAGCGGCTCGGAGCACGGCTTTGGCCGGAAGAATCGACTATTCTAGCAAACAATTTTCCTCGTACCGCCAGATCGGTACGACAACGATGCCGACCGGCCATGCCGCCCGCTCCCGCGCACGGCAATGCGCGCGGATCGCCGCTATGCCGAACGGCGTATCCACCGCCAGCCCGCCATCCTGTAAGCTCCGATTGAGGATGCGCCGCGCTTGCGGCCGCCATTTTTCACACCAATCACGCCTTCCGGAGACACCATGCCGCAACACCCGTCCGCGCCTGTCGTCGTCATCGCGCCCGATTCGTTCAAAGGCTCGCTTTCCGCCGAGCAGGTCGCGGACGCGATCGCCACCGGCATCCGCCGTGCCCGTCCCGACGCGGTCGTGCGCTGCTGCCCGATGGCCGACGGCGGCGAAGGCACGCTCGACGCGATGCTGGCGGGCGGCGGCACGCGGCGCACGCTGCGGGTGGCCGGCGCGTCGCTCGTGGCACGCGACGCGGCGGTCGGCGTGATCGATCCGCGCACCGCGATCGTCGAGACTGCCGAGATCGTCGGCATCACCGATGCGGTCGGCATGAGCGTGCCTGTCGACGCACGCAGCACGCGCGGCATGGGCGAAGCGATCCGCACACTGCTCGACGAAGGCGTGCGCCGCTTCTTCGTCGCGCTCGGCGGCAGCAGCACCAACGACGCGGGCGCGGGGTTGCTCGCGGGCCTCGGCCTGCAATGCTTCGACGCGGCCGGCCAGCCGGTCGAACCCGTCCCGGCGCGGCTCGCCGATATCGCGCGGATCGACGCGTCGGGGCTCGATCCGCGCCTGACGGAAGCGGAATTCATCGGCATGTCCGACGTCGACAACCCGCTGACGGGCGCGCACGGCGCGACCGCGGTGTTCGGTCCGCAAAAGGGCGTGACACCCGAGCAGGTTGCGACCCTCGACGCCGCGCTCGGCCGTTTCGCGGACCTGCTCGAGGCCGCGCTCGACCGGCGAGGCCGTGACCTGCCGGGCGCCGGCGCCGCGGGCGGGCTCGGATTCGCGTTGCACATGCTGGGCGCACAGTTCGAAGCCGGCGCTGAAGTCGTCGCGCGGCAGATCGGGCTCGATGCCGCGCTCGCCGGCGCCGACTGGCTGATCACCGGCGAAGGCCGCTCCGACGTGCAGACACTGCACGGCAAGGCACCGTTCATCGCCTGCCGTCATGCGCGGGTCGCGGGCGTGCCCGCGTCGCTACTGTCGGGCGCGGTCGACCCTGCAGCGCTGTCGCGCCTGTCCGAACACTTTTCCGGCTGCTTCTCACCCGCGCCCGGCCCGATCACGCTCGACGTCGCGATCCGCGACGCGGCGAACCTGCTCGCGAACGAAGCCGAACAGTTGACACGGCTGAAGTACGGCGCACACTGACCGTTGACCCGAGCGCGCGATACAGGAACAATCGGGCCCGCCCTTTTTCTTCAGGATTCGACATGAAAGGCCGCCAAGCCGGGCTCGATCAGTTTCTGACCTATCGCCTCCATGCGCTCACGAAGCGATCCGACCGCGGGATCGCCGAGGTGTACCGGCACAAGCTGGACATCTCGTTGCCCGAGGCGCGCGTGATCGCCGCCGTCGGCGCCTTCGGCCCGTTTTCGATCATGGATCTCGCTCGCCACACCAACCTCGACAAGAGCCAGGCGAGCCGCGCGGCGGAAGCGCTGCTGCGCCAGGGGCTGCTCCAGCGCAGTGCGAGCGAGGAAGACGGGCGAATCGTGCTGATCGCGCTGACCGCTGACGGCCGCGCGCTGCATCGCAAGATCATGCCGATCGTGCGCAAGTGGAATGACGGCTTGCTCGCGTGCCTGTCCGACAGCGAGCGCCAGACGTTCGAGCGACTGCTCGACAAGGTCGTCGCGAACGCGGTCGAACGCGACGACTGAGTCGCAATACGGGTGCACTCTGTGCCGCACCCGTATTGCGAAGGAGTGAGATACGCTGGAATCGCCGCGGTGGCCCGCAGCGCCTGCCGCGCTATGTTCCGATGAATTCTGCGAACCACCCGAGGCACGCAAGCGCACGGGTAGCATGCCCGGCTTCCCCCGCGGACTACCGGACCGACTACCCGCCTCTTCGTCACCCGTCTCCTTGCACCGCCCATCGGCGCGGCGATCCTCCCCCCGCTATAGCCCGCTGTTCGCCGCACGCTGACGCAGCAATCCCAGCACCACGTCGCAATACGGCGTCGGCACGTCGAGCTTGCGTCCCAGTTCCGGAAACACGCCGAGGATCGGTCCGATTTCCAGTGCTCGCCCAGCCTCGAAATCCTGCAGCATCGATGTCCTGAACGCACCGAGCTTGCGCGTCACGGCAATCCGCTCCGGCCCGCTCATTCCCGTATCGAGACCGAGCTTCGCGCCGATCGCGGCCGCCTCCTCCATCATCCGCAACGCGAGGTCGTGCGTGAACGGATCGTCGAGCAGTTGCGAGGCGGTCGAACCCGTCAGCGCGCTCAATGGGTTCATGTTCATGTTGCCCCACAGCTTTGCCCAGATTTCGGTGCGGATCGCGTCGGTCGACTCGACGTCGAAGCCGCCTGCGGCGAGCGCCGCTGCGAATCGCGCGGTCGACGCATCGAGCCGCGGATCGGGCGAGCCAATGATCAGACGGTTGCCGCGGCCGCGGCGCACGATACCCGGCGCGTCGGTGCTCGACGACAGGTGCACGACGCAGCCAATCGCCTGCGCGGGCGGCAGCGCCGCCGAGACCGCCCCCGCCGGGTCGACCGCATCGAGCGGCACGCCGTCGAGCGGGCCCGCGAACCCGTGCGTGAACCACCACGGCAGCCCGTTCATCGCGGCGACGATCACCGTGCCGGGCCCGACCAGCGGCGCGATGCGCGCGGCCAGCGCCGGCAATGCCTGCGCTTTGAGCGCGATCACCACGTAGTCCTGCACGCCGAGCGCGGCCGCGTCGTCGCTCGCACGCACCGGGACTGACGACTCGGTGCCCGCTTCGTCGATCACGCGCACGCCGTGCGCGTTCAGGGCATCGAGCGTCGCGCCGCGCGCGAATGCGCTCACCGTCATGCCGGCCCGCGACAGCGCGGCCGCG
Source organism: Burkholderia sp. AW49-1 (assembly GCF_053427845.1). Taxonomy (NCBI): domain Bacteria; kingdom Pseudomonadati; phylum Pseudomonadota; class Betaproteobacteria; order Burkholderiales; family Burkholderiaceae; genus Burkholderia; species Burkholderia sp. AW49-1. Next base: position 23,063 of record NZ_JBSAXF010000015.1, read on the forward strand.
AGCAACCCGCCGATCGCGCCGACACCGACCACCGCCGCGCGCACCGACCCTGAATTCGTGTCATTCATGATGGGAATCCGTCTACCGGGAGCTGACGAGCATAGCGCCAGATGGTTGCGGATACAACCATTCACGCAAGCATCTGCGTGCCGTGTTCGCATGCGCGATTCAGCGCGGTGCGATGCCCGCCTCCACAGGCTCGTCGTCGGTCGAGCCGCCCGTCGCGCCGAGCACGCCGGCGATCTGGCTCTTGTCGTGCATGCCGAGCTTGCGGTACGCGCAGCGCAGATAGTGACGCACGGTCGTCGGCGAAATCGCCATCTGCTGCGCGACCTCCTTGTGCGAACGGCCGGCACCGTAATAGCGGATCGCCGCCAGCTCGCGCGGACTCAGCCGGTCGAGCAGCGAGCGCGGCCGCGCCTCGAGCTGGAACAGTCCCGCGACGGGCACGCACTGGATGCGCAACGCGTCGCCGATGAACGGCTGGCCCGACTGGCGCCGCACATGCGCGACCAGCGGCTCCGGCACGCGCGGGCCTGTCCACGCCGGCCATTCGGTCCGCAGCACGTCGTCGAAGCCGTGATCGGCGTGATGCAGCACACCGAAGTTGTCGCAGAGCGCGCGCGCCGCCGGCGCCACCGCATCGCCACGCTCACGCGTGAGCTGTGCCGCGCGGTTGATCGTCAGCGCGGCCGCCAGATGCGGAATCACTTCCTCGAAGCGGCTCGCGTCGTCGTCGCTGAACGGACGATTCAGGCCCTGGCGGTAGATCGACATGAACGTCGTCAGCCCGAAGCGGCGATCGAGCGTACACACGCACATCAGTTGCGCCAGCCCGTACTTCACGCACCAGTCCCGAAACCGCGCGTCGAACCCGGGCTCGACGACCGACAAGCGCACCGCGCGACCATGCGCGCCGAGCAGCGTGCGCTGCGCGAGCGGATCGCAATCGCGCACGCGTTTCCAGTCGCTGAAGAACGCGTGCGGAAGACGGTACAGGAAACTGTTGTGCATCACCGGGCCGGTCGGCACGTGCGTCGCGACGCCGGTCCACGCGGCGTCGAACGGGATGAGCCCCTGCAGCAGCGAAAAGAAGCGGCACTCGAATTCGCCGATGCTCGACTGCGCGGCGAGCGCGTACAGGTCGAGCAGCATCAGGCCGAATTCGCGTCGCGCCGCGTCGCCGCGCGTCACACCGTCGAAATCGGCGCGGCGCGACCGTAGCGGCGGCCATGCGGATTCGTCGAGCACGATCGCGGCCGGCACGTCGCGCAGCGCATCGGGATCCTGCCTGATATCCGTGGTGATCCTCACCTTCCGCTCTCCTGCCCGATCGGGCCGCTGATGCGCTCAACGCAGACCGGCCGATTATAGCGACCGGCATTTTTGGCGGGCTCCGCCGCCGGAACGCGCGGCAACCCCATCCATTTGAACGGTGCGCCGTCCGTTGCTGCTGCGCAGCACGCCGCGCCGCGGTGTCGCGGTGCGTCCATCCCGTGCACCGCGGGTTTTCCTCACCGTTCATCTGCACGACTGTTCAGCGGTTTTCCCGCTGCCGACACTGCGTCGCGACAACACCAACGACAAACGATGCAGGACGGTATGGAGAACCCCACGTGATGACATCCCGCTTCATCCGCACGGCGACCGCCGCGGCGCTCGCCGCGTGCAGCCTCGCCGCGCACGCGCAATCGACCCTCACGCTGTACGGCGCGCTCGACGCCGGCGTGCAGTACCTGACGCATGCCGACGGACGGCACGCGACCGTGCAGTTGCAGAACTACGGCATCCTGCCGTCGCAGGTCGGGCTGAAGGGCACCGAGGATCTTGGCGGCGGCTGGCGCGCGCTGTTCAAGCTCGAACAAGGCCTCAACATCAACGACGGCACCTCGACCGTGCCGGGCTACGCGTTCTTCCGCGGCGCGTATGTCGGCATCGCGGGGCCTGTCGGCACCGTGACGCTCGGCCGGCAGTTCAGCGTGCTGTTCGACAAGACGCTGTTCTACGACCCGCTGTGGTACGCGTCGTACAGCGGCCAGGGCGTGCTCGTGCCGATGAACGCGAACTTCATCGACCACTCGATCAAGTACCAGTCTCCGACGTTCGCCGGCTTCGATGTCGAGGCCCTCGCCGCGACCGCCGGCGTCGCGGGCAACACGCGCGCCGGGCGCGTGCTCGAGCTCGGCGGTCAGTACGCCAGCAACGGACTGTCGGTCAGCGCGGTGCTGCATCAGGCCCACGGCGACGCGTCAGCCGCGGAGGACGCGTCCGCGCGCCGCCGCGAACTCGGCACGCTCGCCGCGCGTTACGCGTTCGCGACGCTGCCGCTCACCGTCTACGCGGGCGTCGAACGCCTGACCGGCGACCTCGATGCGGCGCGCACGATCGTCTGGGGCGGCGCCCGTTATCTGACGTCGGGCGGCATCGGGCTGAACGCGGGCGTCTACCACACCGATTCGCACACGCCGGCGATCGGCCACCCGACGCTCTTCATCGCCAGCTCCACCTACGCGCTGTCGAAACGCACCGTCGCCTATGTGAACCTCGGTTATGCGCGCAACAGCGGCCAGAGTTCACAGACCGTCTACGAATACGACCCGACACCGCTCGCCGGCGCATCGCAGTTCGGCGCGATGGTCGGCATGTATCACCTGTTCTGATTCCGTCCAGCGAGATCCCGCCATGAAAACCCTTTGCTCCGATGCCGCGCCGCCGTCCGACGGCCGCGCGGCGCCTTTCGCGCGCTCGACGCTCGTCGCGCTCGTCGTGTTCGCGGCCATCACGCCGCTGCTGCTGCTCGTCGCGCCGGCCGTCGCCGGTCAACTGGCGACGCAGTTCGGGCTGTCCGCGTCGCAGATCGGCACCTACTTCTTCGTCGAACTCGGCGCGTTCAGCCTCGCGACCGTGCCGTCGTACCTGTGGCTCGGCCGCGTCGATGCGCGCCGCGTCGCCGCGTGCGCGATCGCGCTGTTCGGCGCGGGCAATCTCCTGACCGCGTTGTGGATGCCCGGCTTCGTCGCGCTGCTCGCGCTGCGAGCCGTCACGGCGCTCGGCGGCGGCTCGCTGATGGTGCTCTGCATGACCAGCGCGGCCACGAGCGAGAACAGCGATCGTGTGTACGGGCTGTGGGTCGTCGGCCAGTTGGTCGCCGGTGCGGTTGGCCTGTTCATGCTGCCGCACGTGTTCGCCGCGTTCGGGCTGCGCGCGCTGTACGTCGCGCTCGCCGCGCTCGCGCTGCTTGCGGCGCCGCTGTCACGCGGCTTTCCGGCGACGCTCGGTGCGCGGACCGCGTCGGCCCGGGCCGCGCGCGGCGCCGCGACGGATACATCACGGCTCTTCGTCGCGCTCGCGATCGGCGCGGTACTGAGCTTCTATCTCGCGATCGGCAGCGTGTGGACGTTCGCGAGCCGCGCGGCCGCGGAAGCCGGACTCGACCCGCAATCGACCGGCAACGTGCTTGCGATCGCAAGCGTGATGGGGATTGCCGGCGCGGCGCTCGCATCGTGCGCGGGCGGCCGGCTTGCGCGGCGCACGATGCTGGCCGCCGGTTACGCGCTGCTCGCGGCGTCGCTCGTCGCCCTCGCCGCACTGCCGCATGCGAGCGGCTACGGCGCCGCGATCTTCGCGTTCAAGTTTGCGTGGACGTTCGTACTGCCGTTCATTCTCGCGACCGTCGCGCAGATCGACACGTCCGGGCGCCTCGTCGCAACGCTCAATTTCGTGATCGGCGCGGGCCTCGCGGCCGGCCCGCTCCTCGCCGGGCTGTTGCTCGATGCCGGCGGCACGATGCACGCGCTGTTCGCGGCCGCGACGGCCGTCGCGATCGCGTCGTTTGCCGCGCTGCGCCGTATCGATCGGCGCGCGCGGTCTTCCATGACTTCCGCTTCTTCCCAACCGTGACAGGTCGACCCATCCATGAATCGCACTGCCTTCTTCACCGACGAACGCACCTTCTGGCACACCGGCGGTACGCACGCGCTGTTCTTCCCTGTCGGCGGCTGGGTCCAGCCGCCGTCGAGCGCCGGCTACGCGGAATCGCCCGATTCGAAGCGCCGCCTCCTGTCGCTCGTGCAGGCGTCGGGCCTGGCCGACCACCTCGACATGCGCGGTGCCACGCCGGCCACCACCGCCGATCTGCTGCGCATCCACCCAGCGAGCTATCTCGACGCGTTCCGCGCGCTCAGCGATGCGAACGGCGGCGACCTCGGCGATCTCGCGCCGTTCGGCAAGGGTAGCTACGAGATCGCCGCACTGTCCGCGGGTCTCGCGATCGCGGCGGTCGACGCCGTCGTCGCCGAGCGCACGGCGAACGCGTTCTCGCTGTCGCGCCCGCCCGGCCATCACTGCCTGCGCGATCGCCCGATGGGCTTCTGCCTGCTCGCGAACATCCCGATCGCGATCGAGGCCGCACGCGCGAAGCATGGCATCGACCGCGTCGCGGTGATCGACTGGGACGTGCATCACGGCAACGGCACGCAGTCGATCTACTACGACGATCCGGACACGCTGACGATCTCGCTGCATCAGGACCGCTGCTTTCCGCCCGGCTACAGCGGCGGCGACGAGCGCGGTGCAGGCGCGGGCGTCGGCGCGAACCTGAACGTGCCGTTGCTCGCGGGCAGCGGCGACGACGCGTATCGCCATGCGTTCGAGCGGATCGTGCTGCCGGCGCTGGAGCGTTTCCGGCCGGAACTGATCGTCGTCGCGAGCGGCCTCGATGCGAACGCGGTCGATCCGCTCGCGCGCATGCAATTGCATACGGACAGTTACCGGTACATGACGCGCGCGGTGAAGGAGGCGGCGCAACGCCATTGCGGCGGGCGGCTCGTGATCGTCCACGAGGGCGGCTATTCGGAAGCGTATGTGCCGTTCTGCGGACTCGCGATCGTCGAGGAACTGGCCGGTATCCGAACCGGTGTCGCCGATCCGATGCTCGATCTCGCGATCGCGCAGCAGCCGGGCGAGCGGTTCGTCGCGTTCCAGCGCGAACTGCTCGACGAACTGGCCGTGTCGTTCGGCTTGTAACGCGCGCTCACCAACGATGCGGGGCCGGCCCTTGCGCGATCGGTGCGGATGGGGTTTCCTGTGCTTTTACACCTGCCAGGTCCGGCCCCCTCTTCAGATGAAATCGTCTTCGCGCGACCCCGACACCAACGACAAAGCGCGCCGCCAGCCTTCGAAGCTCGCACTGAATATCGCCGCCGTGCTGGTCGGGCTCGTCACGTTCGCGATTGGCGCGGGCTGGTTGATCTATAGCTGGATCGTCGATCGCGAAGCACAGTATTTCGCAATTCCGCTGGTGTTCTCGGTGCCGGTGATCGTGGCGGTCGCGGTGCGGAGTTTCTGGGACTAGGCACGCTTGAAACGACGAAGCGCCGCGGTCGGTGGATGCGCGGCGCCTTCTTTTATCTGGGTCAGTGCAGGTAGCTGCGACGAGCAGCAGGCCTCTCCGTTCGGATTGGAACCGTTCATAAGCCCGCGCGTGCACTCCGCGCGGAACCGCACCAACAAAAAAGCGCTGCCGGTCAGCCAACCGGCAGCGCTTCCTGGGAACGGCCCTTGGCGGGGCACGTTCGACTTCGTGGTGCGTGAGGCCGGACTCGAACCGGCACACCCTTGCGGGCGTCAGGACCTAAACCTGGTGCGTCTACCAATTTCGCCACTCACGCGGATTTCTGTCGCCTAATCGCATGGCACGCAAGATGCGTTCTCCACGCGCCCGGGCTTCATGCCGAACCAAAAACCGGCACACCCGCTCAGGCGAGCGCGAGATTCTACCCGATCTGCGCAGCATTGTCTCGCCCCACCGACACCCGTCGAACAGCGGTGCTAGAATGCCGCGCTCGACGTGCCGGCCATGTGCCGGCGCGCGTCCCCGAACCCGCCTCCGCCACGATCCCACCCGTGAACTTCGACGACTACTGTCAGCAAAAGGCCGCCCCCGCAGGCTCCAGCGTCTACTACGCGCTGCGCCAGGCGCCGCTCGCCGCCGAACCGCGGCTGACGGCCCTGTTCGCGCTGCGCCGCGAACTCGAGGAAACCGTCAAGGAAACCAGCGATCCGACCGTCGGACACACGAAGCTCGCGTGGTGGCACAAGGAACTCGCGGCGCTCGCCGCCGGCGAACCGTCGCATCCGGTCACGAAGGCGCTCGCGCAACACCACCCGGCGATCGGGGCCGAATCCGACGCGCTGCGCACGCTCGTCAACGGCTACGGGATGGATCTCGAACAGGCGCGTTACCTGGATTTCGCGAACCTGCAGCGCTATATCGTGCAGGTCGGCGGCACCTTCGCGTCGCTGGTCGCGCGCGCAAGTGCCGCGAATCCGGCCGATCCGCAGCCGTGGGCCGCGGATGCCGGCCGCGCGCTGATGCTCGCGCAATTCGTGCAGGAACTCGGCAACGACGCGCGGCACGGCCGCATCTATCTGCCGATCGACGAGCTGCAACGCTACAACGTGACCGCTGCCGACCTGCTGAACCGCCGCTACAGCCCGGCCTTCACGGAGCTGCTGCAGTTTCAGACGGGCCGCGCGCGCGAAGCGCTGGCCGCCGCCGACGCAGCGATCCCCGCATCCGAACGCCGCGCGCAACGCACGCTGCGTGCGCAGATCGCACTGGCGGGCGCGCTGCTCGACGAAATCGAGCGCGACGGCTACCAGGTGCTGCACCAGCGCATCGCGCTGACACCGATCCGCAAGCTGTGGATCGCGTGGCGCGCCGCGCGCCGCCGCTGACCCGCGCCGTCACCCTCCCGGGCATCACACCTTCAGCAGCGGCAGCGTATCGAAGCGTTGTTGCAGCACATGCGTCGCGTCGAGCCCCCACCACGGCCCTAGCACGGTCGCATACAACTGGCGGAAATCGACCGCGACCGGCAGGTTGCCGTTGCCGTCGAGATGCCCGAGTGCCGGCGCCGCGCCATACAGCCCGCCGGCCACGCGGCCGCCCATCACGAAATGCGGTGCGGCGGTGCCGTGATCGGTGCCGTTGCTCTGGTTCTCGCGCACGCGCCGCCCGAATTCCGCATACGTCATCACGAGCGTCTGGTTCCAGCGCCCGAGTTCGATCAACGCACCGCGCATCGCACTCATCCCTTCTGCGAACTGTTTGAGCAGCGCAGCCTGCTGCCCCGGCTGGTTCTGGTGCGTATCGAAACCGTTGAGCGTGAGTCGCAACACCGCGACGCCATCCTGCGCGCCGGGCCCCGACGCCTCGCATGCCGCGAGCACCTGCATCGCGGTCTTCACCGACGTACCGAACGTACCGGCCGGAAAGGCCGTCCTGAACTCGCGCATCCCACCGCGCGGACGCAGCCGGTCGGCCGCCTTCACGATGTCGTTTTCGACGTCGATGATGTGCGCGAGCGCCGGGTTCCGCTCGCGCAGCGACGACGGTTCGGCCAACCGCGCCGCGCGGATGAACTGCGCCGGATTGACGAGCGCGATCGCGCGCGCGCCGTTCGCGAGCGGCCCCATCTCCGCGCTGCCGAGCACGACGCCGTCGGCCGCGAAGCCGGGCGGCACCGGCGCCTGCGCGAACGTGCGCGTGAGCCAGCCTTCGTGCAGGTACTGGTCGGAGCGCGACGCGGTATCCCAGATCTCGATCGAGCGGAAATGCGACAGGTTCGGCTGCGGATAGCCGACGCCCTGCACGACCGCGACCTGCCCGTCGCGCCACAGCGGCATCAACGGCGCGAGCGACGGGTGCAGCCCCGTATGCGCATCGAGCTGCAGCACCTGGTCGCGCTTGATGCCGATGCTTCGGCGAAACTGGTAGTAGAGCGGATCGGCATACGGCACCACCGTGTTGAGGCCGTCGTTGCCGCCCTTCAGCTCGACGAGGATCAGCACGTTCGCATAGCCGGCCGCCGGCTGCCGCCCCGCCGCGGCGATCGATGTCGCCGCCTGCGCGGGCGGCTGCCACAACGACACGCCCGCCGCGGCCGCGGCGCCGGTCAGCGTCAGAAAATCGCGTCGGTTCATCGTGCATCCTTCGGTTTGCCGCGCGGCATGGCCACCGCGGCAGCGCGCCTGTTCATCGTCGTTTCGGTCATTTAAGTTGATAGGCCGGATCCATCAGCAGCGCCTCGAGATACGCGCCGCCGGTCGAGTCCGTATCGATTGCGGCGACCGGCGACACCGGCAGCACCGCGTGCTGCAGTTGAAGCTCGGTCGACAATCCGGCAATCGCCTGCGGCCGCGCACGATACTGCGCAAGCCAGCGTTCGAGGTCGAATCGCAGGCCGCCGCGCGCGGGCCGGGCCGGCGCGCCGCGCATGCCGGCAACCGACGCGGCGTCGGCAACCGGTATCGCGTGCGCATTCGGCGACGGTGCCGCCATCGCATGCGCCGGCGCCCGCATGGCGGCGGTCTCGGTCGCGCGGAACAGTTGCTCGACGAATTGCTTGCGCGCAAGCAGCGTCGTGCTGTTGATCCACATCGCGCCGCCCGGCCAGCCCTTCACGTTCGGCGGATAGAACAGGTTCTGCCCGAGCGTGCGCACGGTGTTCGCGAGCATCTGCGGATCGCCGTACGCGACGCCGAACAACCGCACCGATCCGACGACGAACTCGGCCGGCGACTTCACGAGCACGCCGCGATTGCGCGGATCCCAGAATTCGTCGGTCGACCAAAGGGCGGCGAGCGCCGCGCGTATGTCGTAGCCGCTCGCGCGAAACCGTTCGGCGACGATATCGAGCGCGCCGGCGTCCGGTGTATCGGATACGAACTCGCGCCACAGCTTGCCGGCGATGAAGCGTGCGGTGTCGGGCCGCTTCAACAGGATGTCGAGAAAGCCGTCGCCGTCGAACGCACCGGTCTCGCCGAGTATCGTCTTGTCGCCCGCGTCGCGCCATTCGGGCCGCACCACGAAGCGCAGCGTATCGGGATCGATGCTCCAGCCAGTCATCGCGCGCGCGGCCTCGGTTACGTCGTGCTGCGTGTAATGCCCTTCGCCGAGCGTAAACAGCTCCATCACCTCGCGCGCGAAGTTCTCGTTCGGACGGCCCTTGCGGTTGCTCGCGCCGTCGAGATACTGAAGCATCGCCGGATCCTTCGCGACCGCATGCAGGAGCGTGCCGAAGTTGCCGAGCGCCTCGCGGCGAAACAGCGCATTCTGTGCGGCCATCGTCTGCGGATACGGGACCTTGTCCTGCCCGGACGTGAAATGCCCATGCCAGAACAGCGCCATGCGCTCGGTGAGCGGCGACGGCGTCACGACCATTTCGTTGACCCACGCCGCACGCAACGCATCGTAGCGGCGATTGCGTTCGCCCTGCTCGTCGCGCCGCATGTCGGGCGTCAGCGCCTGTCGCTGCGCGCGGGTCGGCGGCAACTCGGCGAGCCAGTCGGGCCAGGTCGTCACGGGGTCGCGACGCACGTTGCCGAGCGTGTCGGCAACGACTTGCGCGCGCGTCATCCCGACGATGCGGGCGACCTCGGCCGGTGCGGGAGAAAAGCCGGTGCGGCTCAGGAAGAACAGCGCATCGTCGGCGTCGAGCGGCGCCTGCATCGCGGGCGATGCCGGGGCGGCAGCGTTCGCTTTCATCGTCGTGGACTCCCGGAACGCACCGGCGGTGCGGATGCCGGTACAACGGCGGCAGGCATCCGAAAGTTGACGGAAAAATTGCTACGGAATCTTTCCGCGCCGCGCGAGGGCGCGTGCGGATCAGCGCTTGTACAGCTCGCGAACGGCGTCCTCGATGTGCTGGCGCAACAGGTGGCGCTCCTCGGGCGTCATGTGCCCGTCGCGGCGGCGCTGTTCGAGATCGGGAGGCACGGCGGAACGGACCGCCATGTCGGCGGCGCGGTCGGACTGCGGCGCTTTGCCGCGCTGCAGCTTGCGCGACGAGGCCCCCTGCTCGGGGCGCTGCGCATACGCGAAGTTCGACGCATATGGACCGACAAGTGCGATCGTCAGCATCAGTGCAATCCGGGCAGATCGCATGACCGTCCTCGCTTCTTTGGTCGATTTGTTCCCTTCGTCACGCGGCAACCGGTTACCTCTGGTACTTGAAAAACCCTGCGGAATTCGGGCGTACAAAGATGAAAGATGGAGTGCAGGGGAGTATCTACCGAATTTCGGCTTCGAGTAAAGGAATCTCTATAGCCTGCCTTTACTCCGCGCGACACTACGGGTAAATTTTGTAACGGACTGTAACGCGCGAAAATACGCGACCGTGCGTAATTTCCCATTCGCGATAAGATGCCGCTCATGGAAACGAAAAACCCCTCCAAGATTCTCGTCGTCGACGACGACCCGCGCCTGCGCGATCTGCTGCGCCGCTATCTCGGCGAGCAGGGTTTCAACGTGTACGTCGCGGAAAACGCGACCGCGATGAACAAGCTCTGGGTGCGCGAGCGCTTCGACCTGCTCGTGCTCGACCTGATGCTGCCCGGCGAGGACGGTCTGTCGATCTGCCGTCGCCTGCGCGGCAGCAACGACCGCACGCCGATCATCATGCTCACCGCGAAGGGCGAGGACGTCGACCGCATCGTCGGCCTCGAGATGGGCGCCGACGACTACCTGCCGAAGCCGTTCAATCCGCGCGAACTCGTCGCGCGCATTCACGCGGTGCTGCGCCGCCAGGCGCCGGCCGAGCTGCCGGGCGCGCCGTCGGAAACCACCGAGGTGTTCGAGTTCGGCGAGTTCTCGCTGAACCTCGCGACGCGCACGCTGACGAAGTCCGGCCAGGAAATTCCGCTGACGACCGGCGAATTCTCGGTGCTGAAGGTGTTCGCGCGTCATCCGCGCCAGCCGTTGTCGCGCGAAAAGCTGATGGAGCTCGCGCGCGGCCGTGAATACGAAGTGTTCGACCGCAGCCTCGACGTGCAGATCTCGCGCCTGCGCAAGCTGATCGAGCCGGATCCGGGCAGCCCGCGCTTCATCCAGACCGTCTGGGGCCTCGGCTACGTGTTCATTCCCGACGGCGCCGCCTGATCTTTTTCCTTTCCGGTTTCGCCCGTCCTCGGCCCGTCCCATGCGTATCGACCGGCGCCTCCTGCAGCTCGCGTTCGGCGGGCTGTTCTGGCGCACCTTCCTGCTGATCGCGCTGCTGATCTCGGTCAGTCTCGCCGCGTGGTTCCAGAGCTTTCGCGTGATCGAGCGCGAGCCGCGCGCGCAGCGCGTCGCGCTCCAGCTCGTCGCGATCGTGAAGCTCACGCGCACCGCCCTGCTCTATTCCGATCCCGATTTGCGGCGCGCGCTGCTGCAGGATCTCGAGAGCAACGAGGGCGTGCGCGTGTACCCGCGCGAAAAAACCGACAAGTTCAAGCTGCAGCCCGACGAATCGCTGAACCGGCTGATCGAACACGACATCCGCAGCCGTCTCGGCGACGACACCGTGATCGCGCAGTCGGTCAACGACATCCCGGGCGTGTGGATCAGTTTCAAGATCGACGACGACGACTACTGGGTCGCGCTCGACCGCGACCAGCTCGACAGCGTCACCGGCCTGCAGTGGGCCGGCTGGGGCCTGTTCGCGCTCGCGCTGTCGCTGTTCGGCTCGGCGTTCATCACGAGTCTCGTGAACCGGCCGTTCTCGCGGCTGGCGCTCGCCGCGCGGCAGATCGGCTCGGGCCAGACGCCCGAGCTGCTGCCCGAGCGCGGGATGGGCGTCGCGGCCGAGACCAACCGCAGCTTCAACCAGATGGTGCGCGATCTCGAACAGCTCGAGGCCGACCGCGCGCTGATGCTCGCGGGCATCTCGCACGACCTGCGCACGCCGCTCGCGCGGTTGCGCCTCGAGACCGAGATGAGCCCGTCCGACCAGGCGACCAAGGACGCGATGGTCGACGACATCGAGCAGATGGACCGCATCATCGCGGCCTTCATCGATTACGCGCGCCCGTCGCAACGCAAGCCCGAGCCCGTCGATCTGTCGTCGATCGCTCAGGAAGTCGCCGCGCGCGTGTCCGGCGAGGACGGTGTCGAGATCCGCACGCGGCTCGCGGCGACCGCCGTGATCGAAGCCGACGAGACCGACATGCGCCGCGTGATCGGCAATCTCGTCGAGAACGCGCGCAAATACGGCCAGAGCCGCGACGACGGCGTGTCGCGCATCACGCTCGAGACACGCGTGACGCACGCGCGCGTCGAGCTGTCGGTGAGCGACGAGGGCCCCGGCATCCCCGAGGACCAACTGCCGCTCGTGATGCGGCCGTTCTACCGCGTCGACACGGCGCGCACCAAGGCGGACGGCACGGGTCTCGGTATGGCGATCGTGCTGCGCCTCGTCGGCCGATATCGCGGCGCGCTGCGCCTGCGCAACCGCAGCCCCGAAGCGGGCCTGGAAGTCACCCTCGAATTCCCTGGCGCCGGCAAGGCGCGTGCGACGGCGTGACGCGTTCGCGCACACTTCTTGCGCGTCACACTATCGGCGCGGTTGAAAAAAACTATGGGAATCGTTAGCCAAAATCTATTGAAGCGCTTTTTTAATAGTGTTATAGTCCACCCCATGCTGTCACACCAACGTTGCAGCACCGAGGTAGCTTGACTCAGTCTTCTTCCCAACTCATACAGGAGTATCCGCATGAAAACCGTGGGCGATAAACTCGAAGCATTCACCGTCGTAGCCGCGAAGCCGGGCTTCAACAATCACGAGGAAAACGGCCAGTCGGCGTTCGAGACCGTCACCGAAGCGTCGTTCCCGGGCAAGTGGAAGATCATCTACTTCTATCCGAAGGATTTCACGTTCGTGTGCCCGACGGAAATCGTCGAGTTCGCGAAGCTGACGAAGCAGTTCGAAGAGCGCGACGCCGTCCTGCTCGGCGGCAGCTCGGACAACGAATTCGTGAAGCTCGCATGGCGCCGTGAACACAAGGACCTGGACAAGCTGAACCACTACTCGTTCGGCGACGTCAAGGGCGAGCTGATCGACCAGCTCGGCGTGCGCGACAAGGAAGCCGGCGTGGCCCTGCGCGCAACGTTCATCGTCGATCCGGACAACACGATCCAGCACGTTTCGGTGAACAACCTGAACGTCGGCCGTAGCCCGGAAGAAGTCCTGCGCATTCTGGACGGCCTGCAAACGGACGAACTGTGCCCGTGCAACCGTGCAGTCGGCGGCGCAACGCTGTAAGCGCATCGATGCACGAAGCCCGCGGCGCGCGTCCTGCCTGCGGGCTTTTTTAACGGCCAACCCATAGGAGATATCAATGGAATTCATCGACTCGATTAAGGCACGTATCCCCGACTACGCGAAGGACATTCGCCTGAACCTCGACGGCACGATCTCGCGCTCGTCGCTCGAAGGCACCGATGCAGTCGGCGTCGCGCTGGCGGCGGCGGTCGCGGCGAAGAGCACCGTGCTCGTGAAGACGATCCGCGAAGCCGGCGTGCTGTCGCCCGAAGAGACGAACGCCGTGCTGACGGCGGCCGCGCTGATGGGGATGAACAACACCTGGTATCCGTATGTCGAGATGGCCGACGACGCCGACCTGAAGACGCAGCGTGCCGAGCTGCGGATGGGCGCGTATGCGTCGCACGGCGGCGTCGACAAGCGCAGGTTCGAGATGTACGCGCTCGCCGCATCGATCGTCGGCAAGTGCCACTTCTGCGTGAAGTCGCACTATGCGCTGCTGAAGAACGAGCAAGGCATGACGACGACGCAGCTGCGCGACGTCGGCCGTATCGCGTCGGTGATCAACGCCGCCGCACAGGTGATCGCCGCCGAAGGCGAATAAGCCGTCGCGCCAGCGGCAGCGCGGTGCACTGCGGCGGCCATGCGCGCCGCACCGCACCGCAGAAACGAAAATGCCACGCAAGCGCGTGGCATTTTTCATTCCGGCGGCGCGACCGGCGCGCCGCTTCGGACTGGCTTCAGGCGCTCACGCGCCCTGCTTCACCAGCAACGCGGCGGCCTGCGCCTCGATGCCCTCGCCGCGGCCGAGATAGCCGAGCTTCTCGTTGGTCTTCGCCTTCACGTTCACGCGCTCGAGCGGCAGTCCGAGATCGGCCGCGATGTTCGCTCGCATCCCGTCGATGTGCGGCGCGAGCTTCGGCGCCTGCGCGATCACCGTGCTGTCGACGTTCTGGATCGCGAAGCCGGCAGCCTTCACGCGGGCGACGCACTCGCGCAGCAGCACGCGGCTGTCCGCGCCCTTGAACGCCGCGTCGGTGTCGGAGAAATGGCGGCCGATGTCGCCCAGCGCCGCCGCGCCGAACAGCGCGTCGGTGATCGCGTGCAGCAGCACGTCCGCGTCCGAGTGGCCGAGCAGGCCGCGCTCGTACGGAATCGTCACGCCGCCGATGATGAGGGGGCGCCCCGGGACGAGCTGGTGCACGTCGTAGCCTTGTCCGATTCTGAAATCCATGCGTATTCCGGTTGAGATGAGGTGAAAGTCAGGAAGCGTTCGCGGGGCGCGCGAGGATCGCTTCCGCAAGCGCGAAATCTTCCGGGTACGTGACCTTGAAGTTGCGCAGGCTGCCCTGCACGACGCGCGGCGTATGGCCCGCCCATTCGATCGCGCTGGCCTCGTCGGTGAGGTCGTGCCCCTCGCGCTGCGCGCGCAGGATCGCGTCGCGCAGCATCCCGATGCGGAACATCTGCGGCGTCTGCGCCTGCCACAGCGCGTCGCGCGATTCGGTGCGCGCGATCGCGTCGCTGCCGGCCGGCACGCGCTTGAGCGTATCGGCCACCGGCAGCGCGACGATGCCGCCGACCGGGTCGTCCTTCAGCGTCGCGACCAGCGTGCGGATCAGCTCCGGCGTGATGCCCGGGCGCGCGGCGTCGTGCACCAGCACCCAGTCCTGGTCGGTCGCGCCGAATTCGGCCAGCTCGAGCAGCCCGTTGAGCACCGACGCCTGCCGCGAGCCGCCGCCGCAGCGGCGCACCGCGAAACGCAGGCCCGCGAAACGGCGCGCGTCGAAGTGCGTGTCGTCGGGTGCGAGGACGACGAGCGTCTGCGCGAATTCGCTGCACGCGTCGAACGCGGCGAGCGTGTAATGCAGGAGCGCGCGGCCGGCCAGCGTGCGGTATTGCTTCGGCACGGCAGAGCCGGAACGGCTGCCCGTGCCGGCGCAAGGAATCAGGGCGAAAAGTCGGGGAGTCACGAAGGGGAAACGCCGGAAAGATGAAATCGAGAAGCGGATTTTATAATAGGTCTTTCGTCTCGACCGGCGCACCGCGATGCGCCCGTGCCCGCCACCCCTGCCGTCCCTATGCCAGACAACGCTTCCACCCCGTTCGCCTCGCCCGTCGCCCGCGTCAAACCGGGCCAGCGGTTCGCCTTCGACGGCGCACACGGCTCCGCCGACGCACTCGCCATCGCCCGCTATCTCGCCGACAACCGCGACGCGGTCCCGCTCCTCGCGGTGATCTGCGCGAACGCGGTCGACGCGCAGCGGCTGTCGCAGGAGCTCCGCTATTTCTCGCCCGACGCGCGCGTGCGCCTGCTGCCGGACTGGGAAACGCTGCCGTACGACACGTTCTCGCCGCACCAGGATCTCGTCTCCGAGCGCCTCGCGACGCTGCACGACCTCGGCGAGGGCCGCTGCGACATCCTGCTGGTGCCCGCGACCACGGCGCTGTACCGGATGCCGCCCGCGTCGTTCATGGCCGCGTACACGTTCGCATTCGCGCAGGGCGAGCGGCTCGACGAGGCGAAGCTGAAGGCGCAGCTCACGCTGGCCGGCTACGAGCACGTGAGCCAGGTCGTGCGCCCAGGCGAATACTGCGTGCGCGGCTCGCTGATCGACCTGTACCCGATGGGCTCGCCGCTGCCCTACCGGATCGACCTGTTCGACGACCAGGTCGACTCGATCCGTGCGTTCGATCCCGATACGCAGCGCAGCCTCTATCCGGTGCGCGACGTGCGCCTCCTGCCCGGCCGCGAGTTTCCGTTCGACGAAGCCGCGCGCACGGCCTTCCGCAGCCGCTGGCGCGAAACCTTCGAAGGCGACCCGAGCCGCGCGCCGATCTACAAGGACATCGGCAACGGCGTGCCGTCGGCCGGCATCGAGTATTACCTGCCGCTCTTCTTCGACGAGACGGCCACGCTGTTCCACTACCTGCCGCAGGATGCGCACCTCGTGTTCGCCGGCGACCTCGAAGCGTCGATCCGCCGCTTCACGGCCGATACGAAGCAGCGTCACGCGTTCCTCGCGCACGATCGCGAGCGGCCGATTCTCGAGCCGCAGCGCCTGTTCCTGTCCGACGAGGATTTCTTCGCGTTCGCGAAGCCGTTCGCGCGCGTCGTGCTGCCCGCGCAGCCGGCGGGCGGCTGGGCGACGGGCCTGCCCGAGCTCACCGTCGATCGCCATGCGGACGATCCGCTCGCCGCGCTGCGCACGTTCGTCGAATCGTCGGGCAAGCGCGTGCTGTTGACGGTCGAATCGGCCGGCCGCCGCGAAACGATCCTGCAACTGCTCGCCGAGCATCACCTGCGCCCCGCGTCGAACGACCACTTCGCAGGCTGGCTCGAAAGCGACGCGCCTTTCGCGCTCGGCGTCGCGCCGCTCGCGAGCGGCTTCGCGGTGCCGGGCGAAGGCTACGCGATCGTCACCGAAACCGAGCTGTACGGTGCGCTCGGCCGCCGCGCCGGGCGCCGCCGCCAGGAACAGGCGAGCAATGTCGACGCGATGGTGCGCGACCTGTCAGAGCTGAAGGTCGGCGATCCGGTCGTGCATGCGCAGCACGGCATCGGCCGCTACATGGGCCTCGTGTCGATGGATCTCGGCGAAGGCGAGACCGAGTTCCTGCATCTCGAATACGCGGGCGACAGCAAGCTCTACGTGCCGGTCGCGCAACTGCACGTGATCTCGCGCTACAGCGGCGCCGATCCCGACAGCGCACCGCTGCACGCGCTCGGCTCGGGCCAGTGGGAACGCGCGAAACGCAAGGCCGCGCAGCAGATCCGCGACACGGCCGCCGAGCTGCTGAACCTGTATGCGCGCCGCGCGGCCCGCGAAGGCCACGCGTTCGCGCTCGAGCCGCGCGACTACGTGAAGTTCGCGGAAAGCTTCGGCTTCGAGGAAACGCCCGACCAGGCCGCGGCGATCGCGGCCGTGATCGGCGACATGACGAGCGGCAAGCCGATGGACCGCCTCGTGTGCGGCGACGTCGGCTTCGGCAAGACCGAGGTCGCGCTGCGCGCCGCGTTCATCGCGGTGATGGGCGGCAAGCAGGTCGCGCTGCTGTCGCCGACCACGCTGCTCGCCGAGCAGCACACGCAGACTTTCGCCGACCGTTTCGCGGACTGGCCGGTGCGCATCGTCGAGTTGTCGCGTTTCAAGACCGCGAAGGAAGTGAACGCGGCGATCGCGCAGATCAACGAAGGCAGCGTCGACATCGTGATCGGCACGCACAAGCTGCTGTCGTCGGACGTGCAGTTCAAGCGCCTCGGCCTCGTCATCATCGACGAGGAACACCGCTTCGGCGTGCGCCAGAAGGAAGCGCTAAAGGCGCTGCGCGCGGAGGTCGACGTGCTGACGCTGACCGCGACGCCGATCCCGCGCACGCTCGGCATGGCGCTCGAGGGGCTGCGCGATTTCTCGGTGATCGCGACCGCGCCGCAAAAGCGGCTCGCGATCAAGACGTTCGTGCGGCGCGAGGAAGAAAGCGTGATCCGCGAGGCGATGCTGCGCGAACTGAAGCGCGGCGGCCAGGTGTACTTCCTGCACAACGAGGTCGAGACGATCGAGAACCGCAAGGCGATGCTCGAGGAACTCGTGCCCGAAGCACGCATCGTGATCGCGCACGGCCAGATGCACGAGCGCGAACTCGAACGCGTGATGCGCGATTTCGTCGCGCAGCGCGCGAACGTGCTGCTGTGCACGACCATCATCGAGACCGGCATCGACGTGCCGAGCGCGAACACGATCATCATGCATCGCTCGGACAAGTTCGGCCTCGCGCAGCTGCACCAGTTGCGCGGCCGGGTCGGCCGTTCGCACCACCAGGCGTATGCCTACCTGCTGGTCCACGACCCGCAGTCGCTGACCAAGCAGGCGCAGCGCCGGCTCGAAGCGATCCAGCAGATGGAGGAACTCGGTTCGGGCTTCTATCTCGCGATGCACGACCTCGAGATCCGCGGCACCGGCGAGGTGCTCGGCGACAAGCAGTCGGGCGAAATCCACGAGATCGGCTTCCAGCTGTACACCGACATGCTGAACGACGCGGTGAAGGCGCTGAAGAACGGCAAGGAGCCCGACCTCACCGCCCCGCTCGCCGCGACGACGGAGATCAACCTGCACGCGCCCGCGATCCTGCCGGCCGATTACTGCGCGGACGTGCAGGAGCGGCTGTCGCTGTACAAGCGACTCGCGAACTGCGAGCATGGCGACGCGATCGACGGTATCCAGGAAGAGCTGATCGACCGCTTCGGCAAGCTGCCGCCGCAGGCGCACGCGCTCGTCGAGACGCACCGGCTGCGGCTGGCCGCGAAGCCGCTCGGCATCGTCAAGATCGACGCGAGCGAGGCCGCGATCGGGCTGCAGTTCGAGCCGAACCCGCCGATCGATCCGATGCGGATCATCGAGATGGTGCAGAAGCACCGGCACATCAAGCTCGCGGGCCAGGACAAGCTGCGCATCGAGACGCGCTCGCCCGACCTCGCGATCCGCGTGTCGACGATCAAGGAGACGCTGCGCGCGCTCGCCCCGCGCGCCGACGCGGCGAGCGCGGCACGCTGAGCGCACGGCCGCGATGCTGCACCGCATCGCGGCCGGCGAAGGCGGGCGCACGCGTTTTTGAGTATGATTTTCCCATTCATCAGACGGAGTTTTGCCATGTCCACACTCGACGCGCCCGCGCCGTCCGCCGCCCCCCAAGGCGACGCTTCGCTCGTCAGCCTGCCCTGGATCGAGCGGCTGGTGTCGATGGACACGACGAGCCGCGTGCCGAACCTCGGGCTGATCGAAACGGTGCGCGACGCACTGGCCGCGAAAGGCATCGTGTCGACGCTCACGCACGATCCGCGCGAAGGCTGGGCCAACCTGTTCGCGACCGTGCCCGCGCACGACGGCTCGACCGACGGCGGCATCGTGCTGTCGGGGCACACCGACGTCGTGCCGGTCGACGGCCAGCAGTGGGACAGCAACCCGTTCGCGCCGGAGCTGCGCGACGGCCGCCTGTATGGCCGCGGCACGTGCGACATGAAGGGCTTCATCGGCGCGGCGCTCGCGCTGCTACCCGAGATGCAGGCGACGAAGCTCGCAAAGCCGATTCATTTCGCGCTGTCCTATGACGAGGAAATCGGCTGCGCGGGCGCACCGCTTCTGATCGCCGATCTCGTCAAGCGCGGCGTGAAGCCGTCCGGCTGCATCGTCGGCGAGCCGACCAGCATGCGGCCGATCATCGCGCACAAGGGCATCAACGCGTACCGCTGCTGCGTGCGCGGCCACGCGGCACACTCGTCGCTGACGCCGAAGGGCCTGAACGCGATCGAATACGCGGCGCGCCTCATCTGCCACATCCGCGACATCGCCGAGCGCTTCCGCGCCGAAGGCCCGTTCGACGAGCTGTACGACGTGCCGTTCACGACCGCGCAAACGAGCACGATCCAGGGCGGCAACGCGATCAACACGGTGCCGGCCGAATGCCGGTTCGACTTCGAGTTCCGGAACCTGCCGACGCTCGATCCCGAGCAGATCTTCACGCGCATCCAAGCGTATGCGCAGGAAACGCTGCTGCCGCAGATGCGTCGCGAGCATCCGAACGCGGCGATCGAGTTCTCGAAGATCGCCGCCGCACCCGGGCTCGATGCGACCGAACAGGCCGCGATCACACAGCTCGTGCGCGCGTTGACGGCCGACCAGGACAAGCGCAAGGTCGCATACGGCACCGAGGCCGGCCTGTTCGAACGCGCGGGCATCCCGAGCATCGTGTGCGGGCCCGGCAACATCGAACAGGCGCACAAGCCGAACGAGTATGTCGAACTCGCGCAGCTCGCCGCCTGCGAGCAGTTCCTGCGCAAGTTCATTCGCAGCATGTCGGTCGACGCACGCTGACTGCCCCCGCCACGCCGGCC
Organism: Burkholderia sp. AW49-1; assembly: GCF_053427845.1. Lineage (NCBI taxonomy): Bacteria > Pseudomonadati > Pseudomonadota > Betaproteobacteria > Burkholderiales > Burkholderiaceae > Burkholderia > Burkholderia sp. AW49-1. The sequence goes on from NZ_JBSAXF010000015.1 coordinate 43,034, forward strand.
TGCGTGTGCGGGCCGGCCCACCCCGCCACCCGCCACGTCATGTCGACTGAACAACAGGGCACCGCCCATACGACGATCGACGGCGAGCCGATTCCGACGCTCGACGAAATCGCCGCGCAGCATTTCGCGTTGTCACCGTGGGTCGCACGCACGCCCGTGTTCGAGCGCGCCGACCTGCCGTCCCTCGAGGGCACGCACGTCAACTTCAAGTTCGAGCTGCTGCAGGTGAGCGGCAGCTTCAAGGTGCGTGGTGCGTTTACACACCTGCTGGCGCTCGACGAAGCGCGCAAGAACGCCGGCGTCACGTGTGTGTCGGCCGGCAATCATGCGGCAGCCGTCGCGTACGCGGCGATGCGGCTCGGCAGCAGCGCGAAAGTCGTGATGTTCCATACCGCGAGCCCGGCGCGCATCGCGCAGTGCAAGCAGTACCGCGCGGAAGTCGTGCTCGCCGGCAGCGCGTCGCAGGCATTCGACCTCGTGCGCCGGATCGAGGCCGAGGAAGGCCGCTTCTTCATCCATCCGTTCAACGGTTATCACACGATTCTCGGCACCGCGACGCTCGGCTACGAATGGGCGACGCAGACGCCCGATCTCGACGCGGTGATCGTGCCGATCGGTGGCGGCGGGCTCGCGGCCGGCATGGCGACCGCGCTGCGGCTCGCGAATCCGCGCGTGCACGTGTATGGCGTCGAACCGGAAGGCGCCGACGCGATGAGCCGCAGCTTCGCGGCGAATCACACGATCAAGATGAGCGCGATGCAGACCATCGCCGACTCGCTGATGGCGCCGCACACCGAGGAATACAGCTACCAGCTGTGCCGGCGCCACGTCGACCGCATCGTCACGGTGTCCGACGACGCGCTGCGCGCGGCGATGCTGTTCCTGTTCTCGCACCTGAAGCTGGCGGTCGAACCGGCGTGCGCGGCCGCGCTCGCGGCGCTGCTCGGCCCGCTGCGCGAAACGCTGCAGGGCAAGCGGGTCGGCGTGCTGCTGTCGGGCACCAACACCGACCCCGCGACGCTCGGCATGCATCTCGCGCACGCGAAACTGCAGCACTGACGCCCTGCACGGCACTCCGGGTTATCCCCAGTTTATGTTGACAGCCCTGTTGATAACCCGCCGGACATGCACGCAAGTGGTTGAGCGCGCAGCGTTTTACGCGCGCGAAGCACGCCGGACGCGAAATAGGCAGATGCCGCCTTCGAGCGCCCGTCCCGCGACGTGGCGGCATCGCGCGCACCATGCGATCGGCACCGCCGCCATCGCGCTGCTCGCCGGTTGCGCGGCACCGCCCTCGCCCGTCGTCGACACGCCCACGGCCTGCGTGCAGCCGGACGCGCACCGGATGCTGCAGGCCGACCTGCTGTTCGGGCGCGATATCGCCGGACGAGGCCCCGTCACCGATGCGGAACGCGCGGCGTTCCTCGCCGACGTCGTCACGCCGCGCTTCCCGGACGGCTTCACCTACTGGGACACCCGCGGCCAATGGCGCGACCGCGCCACCGGCCGGATCATCCGCGAAGCGAGTTTCGTGGTCCGCATCGTCGCCGACGATACGGCCAACACGCACGCGCGGCTTGCCGAGATCCGGCAAGCGTACCGCGAGCGCTTCCGGCAGGAGTCCGTCGGCATCACGCTCGTGCCGGCCTGCGCGTCGTTCTGATTCGTCTTCATCGCCGGCGCACGGCGACACGCAAAAGAAAACGGGCGCCCGAAGGCGCCCGTCGCATGCGAAACATCCGCGTATCGCTTACTTGTTCTGGAACATGTCCATGATCTGCTGCTTCTCCTGCTGCGTGACGGGCGGCGGCGCGAGCCCTTCCGAGCCGGCCGAGCCGAGCGCGTCGTTCGCGCTGATCGCGTTCGCGGCCGGGTTGATGTCCACGCTCGCGACGAAACCGTTGCCCGGCGTGCGATCAGCGTAGTAAAGCTCGCCGTCGATCGAGGTCAGTCCGTCCGGCATCGGCATCTGCTGCTCGGGCACGCCGTTCAGCGCGGTGCGCATGTAGTTCACCCAGATCGGCAGCGCGAGCTGCGCGCCGAATTCGCGGCTGCCGAGGCTCTTCGGCTGGTCGAAGCCCATCCACGCAACGGCGACGAGCGACTGCTGGTAGCCGGCGAACCAGCCGTCCTTCGCATCGTTCGTCGTACCCGTCTTGCCCTGCAGGTCGCTTCGGCCGAGTGCGTTGGTGCCCGCGCCCGTGCCGGCCGTCGCGACCGTGTGCAGCAGGCTGTTCATCACGTATGCGTTGCGGCCTTCGATCGTGCGCGGCGCGGTGCCGCCGGCGATCACCGGCTGCGACTTCTGCAGCGGCTGGCCGCGCGCGTCGTCTACTTCGGCGATCAGGTACGGATCGACCTTGTAGCCGCCGTTCGCGAACACCGCATAGCCGGTCGCGAGCTGCAGCGGCGTCACGAGGCCGGCACCCAGCGCCATCGGCAGATACGGCGGCGTCTTCGCCGGATCGAAACCGAAGCGCTGCGTCACGTACTCCTGCGCGTACTGCGTGCCGATCGACGCGAGGATCCGGATCGAGACCAGGTTCTTCGAACGCTGCAGGCCCGTGCGCATCGACATCGGGCCGTCGGGCTGATCGTCGTCCTTCGGCTCCCACGCGGTGCCGCCCGGCACGCTCGGCGGGAAGTACAACGGCGCATCGTTGATGATCGTCGCCGGCCCGAGGCCCTTGTCGAGCGACGCCGAGTAGATGAACGGCTTGAACGACGAGCCCGGCTGGCGCCACGCCTGCGTCACGTGGTTGAACTTGCTCTTGTTGAAGTCGAAGCCGCCGACGAGCGAGCGGATCGCACCGTCCTGCGGCGCGATCGCGACGAGCGCGCCTTCGACCTGCGGCAGCTGCACGACCTGCCAGCCCGCCTTGCCGTCCTTCAGCACGCGCACGATCGAGCCCGGCTTGATCCGCAGCGTCGCATTCGCGCGCGGGCTCAGCGCGGCCGACACGAAACGCAGCCCGGCCGGGCCGATCGTCGTCGTCGCGCCGCCGACGAACTGCACCTCGACCGCGTTCGGCGACGCGGCCAGCACCACCGCCGACTGCAGGTCGCCGTTGTCCGGGTGATCGGCGAGCGCATCGTCGATCGCCTCGTCGCGATCGTCGCCGGCCGCCGGCAGGTTGATCGAGCCTTCCGGCCCGCGATAGCCGTGGCGGCGCTCGTAGTCGAGAATGCCGCGACGCACGGCCTGGTAAGCCGCTTCCTGGTCGGCCGAGTTGATCGTCGTCGTGACGGTCAACCCGCGCGTATAGGTTTCGTCCTTGTATTGCTGGTACATCATCTGCCGCACCATCTCTGCGACGTATTCGCCGTGCACCGCGTACTGATTGCCCGGCGTGCGCACGTGGATCTCTTCCTTCACCGCCTGGTCGTACTGCGGCTGCGTGATGTAGCCGATCTCGAGCATGCGCTTCAGGATGTACTCCTGACGTACCTTCGCGCGCTTCGGATTGACGACCGGGTTGTACGCGGACGGCGCCTTCGGCAGCCCCGCGAGCATCGCCGCTTCCGCGAGCGTGATGTCCTTCAGGTCCTTGCCGAAATACACGCGCGCGGCGGCCGCGAAACCGTACGAGCGCTGGCCCAGGTAGATCTGGTTCATGTACAGCTCGAGGATCTGGTCCTTCGTCAGGGCCTTTTCGATCTTGTACGCGAGCAGCATCTCGTAGATCTTGCGCGTATACGTCTTCTCGCTCGACAGGAAGAAGTTGCGCGCGACCTGCATCGTGATCGTGCTCGCGCCCTGGCGCGCGCCGCCGTGCATCAGGTCGGCGACGCCCGCGCGCAGGATGCCGAGGAAGTCCACGCCGCCGTGTTCGTAGAAGCGGTAGTCCTCGATCGCGAGCACCGCCTTCTTCATCACGTCGGGAATGTCCTGGAAGCGCACGAGGCTGCGGCGCTCCTCGCCGAACTCGCCGATCAGCACGTGATCGGCGGTGAACACTCGCAGCGGCACCTTCGGCTGATAGTTGGTCAACGCATCGAGCGACGGCAGTTGCGGCGCCATCACGACGAGTGCGTAGCCGACGATCAGCGCGCCGACGATCGCGAGCGTCGCGAACAGGCCGACGAACCACAGCGCGACGCGCGAGCCGAACGAACGGCGATCGCCGCCTCCGCCTCCGCGACGCTGCGCGTGCCGGTCGTCGTCGCCGCGGTCGTCGTCATCGGGGTGATAGGCTCCCGACGGCGAACGGCGCAACGTGTAGTGAGGTTCGTTCCGGTCGGAAGGAGAAGACGGTCGTTTGATAATTGGCATGTCGGAATGGCGGGCGGCGTGGCGCCCTCGGACGCATGCGGAAAATGCAAGCGGATGAATCAGAGTGGGTGCATCGTGGCAACTGTCACGTCGACAGACCCCGCCGCGCGGCGATCCGTTCCCGCGACGTGACAGCGCATTTTAATGAAATCGACCGACCGGCTTCGCGATTTTTTGTAAAAATTCCCGCACAAGCGTGAATTGCAGAACGTATTGGCGCCATGCTCCGCCTATCATGGACTCGCAACCCGGTGCGTGCCGCGGCATTTCTTTCAGATGCGAAAGGTTGAAATCCGCACACGCATGGCGCTTGAACTCCGGCACTTAAGCCGTATTTAAGGGGCCGGCGGTGTAATATCCGCCAGCTCACGCGGGTCGGAACCGATTCGCGACGGGCATTGCCGCCGACGCGGCACCTTTCAACCACGGAGGATTTCATGTCGCTTTTCGACTCTGTTTCGCGCACGATCAAAGGCCTGCTGAACGATGCGGCCGACTCGGTACAGGATCCTTCGCGCGACGCACGGCAGATCGTGCGGGAGCTCGACGACAGCATCGGCCGTGCCGAGAATTCGCTGATCGAGATCGAGGCACAAGTCGCGACCCAGCGCAGCAAGCGCGATGCGGCCGATGACAAGGTGAAGAAGTACGAGGACGGTGCGAAGCGCGCGCTGCAGGCCGGCGACGAAGCGCTCGCACGCGAGGCGCTCGCCGCGCAGTCGAACGCGGAAGCCGAGCGCGATGCGCTCGCGGCCGAACTGACGACGCTCGAGCCGTCGGTCGACAAGCTGAAGGGGCAGATCGCCGACATGCGTCAGCGCCGCAACGACCTGAACGCACGCTCGAACATCCTGCAGGCCAAGCAGGAGATCGCGCAGGCGAAGGACGTCGCGGCCAGCGCGCTCGGCGGCATCGGCGGCAAGAACCTGTCCGAGGACTTCCAGAAGCTCGAGGACAAGGTCGCGCTGCAGAACGCGCGCTCGGATGCCCGCCTGAACTCGGCCGACACGTCGAGCGGCAAGGCGCTCGACGACAAGCTCGCCGCGCTGAACAAGGGTCCGTCGGTCGAGGACCGCCTCGCCGCGCTGAAGAAGCAGCTCGACACGCCCGCGCAGTAACGGCAACCGCGCCGCGGCCCGCCGGGCCCGCGGCGCGCACCGATCGTCAGGAGACGGGCGCTCGCGCCCGGTTCGACCATGAAGAAATCTCTCGCCGCTCTCGGCCTTTCGCTGATGCTGCTGTCGTCCGCCGCGTTTGCGGTCCCGTCGCTGCAGCAGGTCGAACAATCGATCGCGCAGCGCAACTGGCAGCAAGCCGACACGCAGCTATCGCAAGTCATCGACGCGCATCCGAACAACGCGCATGCGCGCTACCTGTACGCTCAGGTGCTGGACCGCGAAGGCCGCGCGTCCGACGCGCTCGTGCAACTGCAGCGGGCGAAGTCGCTCGATCCGCAACTGCGCTTCACCGACGCGTCGCGTTTCGCGCAGACCGAATCGCGCATTCGCGCCGACGTCGCGCGCACCAGCGGCAACGCACCGTCGGCCACGCAGGCCGGTTCGTTGCAGTCGTCGCTCGCGCCCGCCGCGCCGGTCGCGAAACACGGTCCGTCGACCGGCATGTGGATCGGCCTCGGGCTGATCGTCGCGATCATCGCACTGGTGCTGCGCTGGACGTTGCGGCGCGCGCGCTCCGCCGACAACAGCCGCGCCGACGACGAACGCCGCACGCAATTGAAGCGCGCGACCGACGTGCTGAACGACATCCGTCCGCTGAAACTCGACGCGAAGCTGTCGACGGCGCCGGGCGCCGCCGCGCTCACCGGCGAACTCGAAGGCATCGAGACCGATGCACGCACGCTCGTCGAGACGCTGTCGAACGGCAAGAACCCGGTGCCGCCGTATCGCATCGACGAACTCGAACAGCGCCATGCGAGCGTGAAGGCGCGCGTCGAGGGCCGCCCCGATCCGAGCGCGCAGCCCGCGGCGCCCGCGAACGGCGGCGGCTCCGTGTATGCGCAGGAAGCCGATCGCATGACCGGCACGCAAGGCCAGCCATATCAGCAGCAACCGTACCCGCAGCAGCCGTATCCGCAACAGCAGCCGCCCGTCGTGGTCCAGCAAGGCGGTGGTTTCGGCGGCGGAATGGGCGGGCTGCTGACGGGCGTGCTGCTCGGCGAGGCGATGTCCGGCGGCCGCGAACGCGTGGTCGAACGCGACGTGATCGTCGACGACCAGCGCCGGCGCCAGGAGAACAACGATCCGGGCTTCGACTTCGGCCGCGGCGACAGCTCGAACTGGAGCGACGGCAACGGCGGTGGCGGCGTCGATCTCGGCAGCAACGACGACGGCTGGACCGACGACAACACCTGAGCCGTGCACACGCGGGCGTCGACGCATCGCGCCGCGCCCGCCCCGTCATACCGCGATTCCTTTCATTTCCGCTCGCGGCGGCCCCGTCCGTGATTTGTTAATCATTTCAAGATGGGCTACCGGCAATGGGGCACGTTCGCTATCATGCGGCCATCGGCGTGCCTCCGATCCCCCTCCGACCCGCCAGACGCTTCGCAGCCCTGCGCGTCGCGGCACGCCTCCCCTCGCCCAACCAGGAGAAAGCCGCTCATGAGCATAATCAAGGAATTCAAGGAGTTCGCCGTCAAAGGCAATGTGATGGATCTCGCCGTCGGCGTGATCATCGGTGGCGCATTCTCGAAGATCGTCGACTCGGTCGTGAAAGACCTCATCATGCCGGTCATCGGCGTGCTGACGGGCGGTCTGGATTTCTCGAACAAGTTCGTTCTGCTCGGCACCATCCCTCCGTCGTTCAAGGGTAATCCCGATTCGTTCAAGGACCTGCAGGCCGCGGGCGTCGCCGCATTCGGCTACGGCTCGTTCATCACCGTGGCGATCAATTTCGTGATCCTCGCGTTCATCATCTTCCTGATGGTGAAATTCATCAACAAGCTGCGCAAGCCGGAAGAAGCCGCGCCGGCCGCGACGCCGGAAGACACCGTGCTGCTGCGCGAGATCCGCGATTCGCTCAAGCAACGCTGAGCACCGCGCGACGCAGCATCCGCCGGGCCCGCCAAGTGCGGGCCTTTTTCATGGGCACGCGCCGTGCGCGGCCTGTCTCACTTTTTTGTGACGCGCGAATGCACGCGCGGGAAAAGCAGGTCTATGATGGAGACTAAACGACAGTACGGGCGCCAAGACGCTGGCTGTGTCGATCATCGTGGCAAGCGGGTCGACGGGAGACATTGATCGTCGTACCGCACGAGTGCAGCATTTTCGTGTGCTATAAAGGATCGACATGCGGCGTACATAGCCGGGAGTGGGTCGCATGAAAGTGCCGCATTTCTTGCAATTGTTTTTGAGGCGAGTGTTTATGTCCTTCCCGAAAAAACGTCGACGTGCGCAACAGGACGGCCAGGAGTCGTTCCTCGCGGTATTGCGCCACTCGAAACCGTTCGCGCAGCTCGACACCAAGATTGCCCGCGCCCGTGCACAGGACGAGCCCGTCCTCTATGCGCATGTGCTGCCCGGCCTCGACGTGCTCCTGTGCAGCGTGCGCGGCGCTCAGCCGCCCTATCCGGCCATCGCCGAACTGCGCAAGCGCTGCATCGAATCGATCGCCAACGCACTCGAACAACCGCTCGACGGCCTCGAGAACGGCGGGTACTGGTACGAGGCGAACGGCTTCGGCTTCCTCGTGTTCGCGAGCCGCGCCCGCGCGCGCATCCTGCCCGAATTTGGTGCAGGCACGAAGGCGAGCCTGCGCGGCGGCCTCGGACGCCAGAACGCCGGCGATACGACACCGCGCTCCCTCGGCTGAACCGACACCGACACGATGGGCCGCCTCCGGGCGGCCCATCGGCCATTCAGGCTTCCCGCTTCACCGTCGCCGCGCGATCACTGCGCGGTCGCGCGCCCGTTGCCGGGCCGGACGATGTCGATGAACGCAGCGAAATCGGCACCGGCGAGCCCCTGCGCGGCGCCCAGCCGCAGCACCTGCTGCACCGTGGCCGATACGGGCATCACCGCGCCGGTGTCGCGCGCGGCGTCGGCGATCGCGTCGACGTCCTTCTGGAACGTGCTCAGCGCGCCGATCGGCGGATGACCGCCTGACGTCATGCGCGGCACGAAGGTCTGCAGCAGCACCGAATCGGCCCACCCGCCCGCCAGCGCGTCGGCCAGACGCGCGGCGTCGATGCCGCTCGCCTGGGCGAGGCCGACCGCTTCCGCGATCGCGGTCACCGTCGCGGTGACGATCGCCTGGTTGCAGAGTTTCGCGGTCTGGCCCGCGCCCGCGTCGCCCATGTGCGTGATGCGCGACGCATAGGTGTCGATCAGCGGCCGCACCGCGTCGAGGTCGGCCGCGCCGCCGCCCGCCATCACCGCGAGCGTGCCGGCCTGCGCGCCGGGCACGCCGCCCGACACCGGCGCGTCGATCCAGCCGACGCCGAGCGCGGCCGCGCGCGACGCGTAGTCGCGCGTCGCCGCAGGCGGAATGCTCGAATGATCGACGATGCGCTTCAGGCGGCGCGCATTCGCATCGCCGGCAAGGAGCCCGTGCTCGCCGAACGCGACGTCGCCGACCGCGCGGCCGTCGAGCACGCACACGAACACCGTGTCGACGCGCTCGGCCAGTTCGCGCGGCGTGTCGACCACTTGCGCACCATCCTTTTCGAGCGCCTCGGCCCTGGCGCGCGTCCGGTTCCATACGCTGACCCGATGGCCCGCCGCCAGCAAATGCCGAATCATCGGCGCGCCCATCAATCCCGGTCCGCAAAATCCGACTTCCACGATGTTCCTCGTCTCCAATTGGGGTTGCACTTGCCGCCCATCATACCTATCACTCAAGAAGCCGGACACGCGTGGTGCCGCCTCGGGCCCGCCGCTTGCGCCGGCCGCACACACCGACATCCCAGGGAGCGCATCATGAGCGACCACGTCTACAAGCTGATCGAACTGACCGGTTCGTCGCGGCAATCGTGCGACGACGCCATCCGCAACGCGATCTCGAAAGCCGGCAAGACGCTGCACAACCTGCACTGGTTCCAGGTCACCGAAACGCGCGGGCACATCGAAGGTGACCAGGTCATCCACTGGCAGGTCACGCTGAAAGTCGGCATGCGCATCGACGACTGACGCACGCGCGTCACGCGCGGTGCCCTGGCCACCGGATCCGTGCAATGCGCATCCGCGCGGCGCCGCGCCCCCCCGCATCACGCCCCGTCCGCCCCGCCTTCGCGAGGCCCGGCCGGCGCGCGTCTGCGGGTATCCATCTCTTGACGCTGACTTTCGTTCATATTAAAAACCATATACCCACATCACCCCTCGATCAGCCCAGCCATATAAACCGGAGAAATCATGAGTCAGCAACGCGAGGCGATCGACACGTACCTCTTGCGCGTCTTGCACACCTTGTTGATGGAGCGCAGCGTCACGCGCGCGGCCGTCAAACTGAACCAGTCGCAACCGGCGATCAGCGCCGCACTGCGGCGCCTGCGCGACATCACCGGCGACCCGCTGCTCGTGCGCGGCAAGTCCGGCATGGTCCCGACCGAATACGGATTGCGCCTGCTCGAGCCGGTGCAGAACGCACTGCGCGAAATCGAGCGCATCAAATTCCAGCAGCACAATTTCGACCCGGCCACGTCGATCCGCTGCTACCGGATCGGCTGCCCCGACTACCTGAACGTGCTGTTCGTGCCGACCGTCGTCGAACGCTTCCGCCAGGCGGCACCGAACGCGACGCTCGAGTTCCACTCGCTCGGCCCCGCATTCGACTACGAGCTCGCGCTGGAAGACGGCAAGCTCGACATCGTCGTCGGCAACTGGCCCGAGCCGCCCGAGCAACTGCACCTGTCGAACCTGTTCGTCGACGAAATCGTCTGCCTGATGAGCAACACGCATCCGTTCGCGAAGCGCGGCGGGCTCACGCTCGACCAGTACCTGAACGCGCCGCATCTCGCGCCGACGCCGTACTCGGTCGGCCAGCGCGGCGCGATCGACGTGCATCTCGCGCGCGAACGGCTCAAGCGTCACGTGGTCGTCACGCTGCCGTACTTCAACCTCGCACCGTACGTGCTGGTGAAGTCCGACCTGATCTTCACGACGACGCGCCTGTTCGCCGATCACTACGCGAAGTTCCTGCCGCTGTCGGTCGTGCCGGCACCGCTCGACTTTCCGCCGATGCAGTATTACCAGCTGTGGCACGAACGCTGCCACTACTCCGACGAGGTGCGCTGGCTGCGCAGCCTCGTCGCCGAAGCGACCCGCACGCTGATCGAGGCGTAATCGCGCACGACGCACGCGCCGGCCGTGCCGTCGCGGTGCGGCCCGGTGCGATGCGCGGCGTGTGGCGGCCGCCACCGCCACCGCGCGCCCGATCAGCGGCGCGCGGCGCGGCCTTCACATCGATGCGTCAGCGCGACGCCTCCACGAGTGCCTGCGCCAGCGCGTTGTGACGCTCGATGACCGGCGGCAGGTCGAGCGTCGCGAGCCGCCCTTCCCGCACCACCACCTTCCCGTTCACCACCGTGTACGCCGTCTGCGACGGCGCGCAGAACACGAGCGCCGCGACCGGATCGTGCAGCGCGCCCGCGAACAGCGGCTGGCGCAGGTCGAATGCGGCGAAGTCCGCGGCCATGCCGGGCTTCAGCGCGCCGATGTCGTCGCGGTTCAGCACCTTCGCGCCGCCCAGCGTCGCGATCTCGAGCGCCTCGCGCGCGGTCATCGCGTCGGGCCCGAACCCGACCCGCTGCAGCAGCAGCGCCTGCCGCACTTCCGCGACCATCTGCGCACCGTCGTTCGACGCGGAACCGTCGACGCCGAGCCCGACCGGCACGCCCGCGAGACGCATCTTTTTCACCGGCGCGATGCCCGACGCGAGCCGCATGTTCGAACATGGACAGTGCGCGACGCCGGTGCCGGTGCGCGCGAACAGGCCGATACCCGCATCGTCGAGCTGCACGCAGTGCGCGTGCCATACGTCGCGGCCGACCCAGCCGAGATCTTCCGCGTATTCGGCAGGCGTCATCCCGAACTTCTCGCGGCTGTACGCGATGTCGTTGACGTTCTCGGCCAGGTGCGTGTGCAGCGACACGCCGTAGTCGCGCGCCAGCACGGCCGCGTCGCGCATCAGGCCGCGGCTCACCGAGAACGGCGAGCACGGCGCGACCACCACCCGCAGCATCGCGTAGCGGCCTTCTTCGTGATAGGTCTCGATCAGGCGCTGGGCATCGCGCAGGATGTCGGGCTCGCGCTCGACGACCGAATCGGGCGGCAGCCCGCCGTCGCGCTGGCCGACGCTCATCGCGCCGCGGCTTGCGTGAAAGCGCATGCCGATTCGCTGCGCGGCGCCGATGCTGTCGTCGAGCCGACTGCCGTTCGGATAGATGTACAGATGATCGCTCGACGTCGTGCAGCCCGACTGCAGCAGTTCGGCCATCGCGGTCAGCGTCGACACCTCGATCATCTCGGGCGTCAGGTGCGCCCAGATCCGATACAGGTTCGTGAGCCAGCCGAACAGCTCGGCGTTCTGCGCAGCCGGCACCGCGCGCGTGAGGCTCTGGTACATGTGGTGATGCGTATTCACGAGCCCCGGGATCACGAGGTGGCCGCGCAGGTCGAGCACTTCGTCGGCGGTATCGGGCAACTCGGCGCTCGGGCCGACCGCGACGATCCGGTTGTCTTCGATATAGAGGCCCGCGTCGCGCAATTCGCGGCGCGTGTCGTCCATGGTCACGAGCACGTCGGCGTGCTTGACCAGCAGGGTCGTCGGGCGGGATGAGGATGGGTGCGGCGCGCGTGCGCCGGCGTGCTGCTCGAGGTTCATGCGTTCTCCGCGTCGTTCTGCCCCCGGGAGCCGCTCCCGGAGACCATCACAAGGCCGTTCGAACGCTGATTCGCGGCACGCCCCGGTGCCTGCGTCCGTTCGAACGCGCTGGCCCGGTTACCCGGCGTGAATGCCGTCTTCGGGGTACGCGCGGGCCCACGGCCCGATGCGCACGGCCGGAGCATCGCCCAACCGCGCGCAACGCACAATGCGCGATCCGGAATACCGCGCTTCACGGTTTCGATATGGTACGCCGCACGCGGCCCCGGCAGACGCCGGAATCCCGGGCCGCCGGCGGCTTCCGGCGGGGCGTCGACAGCGGTTCATGCGCGGCGCATTATCTTTGATATCGCGCCCGTATTTGCACGGGGAACCTTTTTACAATGCCTGCACGGCGCTCGCTTCACTCTCGCCGACGGGTATGTAGCCACGTGACGTGGAGCCTCGATCCGCCGCACAGTCAATGGATCGAGTCGCCGCCGAACCTCGCATTCACACAAGGACAATTGCGAATGGGAAAGCTCACTACCCACGTACTCGATACGGCACACGGCCGCCCCGGCGCTGCCATCAAGGTTGACCTCTACGCGCTGGACGGCGAATCGCGCCGCGCGATCAAGACCGTGCTGACCAACGGCGACGGTCGCTGCGACGAACCCCTGCTCGAAGGCGCGGCGCTCGCCGCCGGCGAATACGAACTCGTGTTCCATGCCGGCGACTACTTTGCATCGCTCGGCGTGAAGGTGCCCGAACCCCGCTTCGTCGACCGCGTCGTGCTGCGCTTCGGCATTGCCGACACCGCATCGCACTACCACGTGCCGCTGCTCGTGTCGCCGTGGTCGTACAGCACCTATCGCGGCAGCTGACACCCGCATCGGCGCCCGCATCAAAGACAACGATCTGAGTCTGGAGGAGTTTCATGGAAGGCTTCATCACCGACTGGCTGAACCTCGCGCTGCGATGGCTGCACGTCATCGTCGCCATTGCGTGGATCGGCGAGTCCTTCTATTTCGTCGCGCTCGACAACAGCCTGAAACCGCCGACCGACGCGAACCAGCGCAAGCGCGGCGTGTTCGGCGAGCTGTGGCACGTCCACGGCGGCGGTTTCTACAACATGCAGAAGTACACGGTCGCCCCGCCCGAAATGCCGGATGACCTGCATTGGTCGAAGTGGCCGTCGTACACGACCTGGCTGTCGGGCTTCTCGCTGTTCTTCGTGTTGTACCTGCTCGCGCCGAACACGTATCTGATCGACAAGAGCGTGCTCGACATGGGCCCGGTGGTCGCCGTCGCGTCCGCCCTCGGCTTCCTCGCGGCCGGCTGGATCGTCTACGACTCGCTGTGCCGCATCCTCGGCACCAACGATCGCGTGCTGGGCATCTGCGTCGGCGTCTACGTCGTCGTCGCCGCGTACCTCGCGTGCCACATCTTCTCGGGCCGTGCGGCGTACCTGATCGTCGGCGCGATGCTCGCGACGATCATGTCGGCGAACGTGTTCTTCGTGATCATCCCGGGCCAGCGCAAGATGGTCGACAAGATGCTCAAGGGCGAAGAACCGAACCCGATCTACGGCAAGCGCGGCAAGCAGCGTTCGGTGCACAACACGTATTTCACGCTGCCGGTCGTGTTCGCGATGCTGTCGAACCACTATGCGATGACGTACACGAACAAGTTCAACTGGGTCGTGCTCGTGCTGATCATGCTGGCCGGCGCGCTGATCCGTCAGTTCTTCGTGATGCGTCACCGCGGCCAGCAGCTGTGGTACCTGCCGATCGGCGGCGTCGCGCTGCTGTCGGGCGCACTGGTGTGGACGATGCCGAAGCCGGTCGCACCGGAAGCGCAGGCGGCGAACGCACCGAAGATCGTGATCAACGACATCATGCCGATCCTGCAGCAGCGCTGCGTCGAGTGCCACTCGGCGAAGCCGACGCTGATGGGCAGCGCGCCCGCCGGCGTGATGTTCGACACGCCGGACGAAGTGTCGAAGAACGCGCAACGCATTTACGAACAGGCCGTGCGCCTGAAGGCGATGCCGATCGGCAACGTCACGCACATGACCGACGACGAGCGCGTGAAGCTCGCCGCCTGGTTCGAGGGCGGCGCGGTCAAGTAAGCCGCCGTGCGGCGCCGGTTGCCGGCGCAATCCTCTCCGTTCGCGGGCCCGGAAACGGGCCCGTTTTTTTGCCCGCGCGGAACGTGTCTCCGCTAGCTCCGCATCGCGTCGCGCTGCAGCGCGACGAGCGCATCGAGCGCGCGCGGGCCGTCGTCGAACGGCACGAAGATGTGATCGTGATACGCGGCGGCCATCACGTTGCAGCTGATGCCCGCCGCGCCGAGGGCGCTCGCGAACGCGGCCGTCAAGCCGACCGCCGCGAGGTCCGAATGCACCGTCAGCGTGATCCATGCGGCGCGCAACAGCACGGGCCAGCCGCGGCGCGCGGCCATTGCCTCGTCGACGACGACGGTCATGCCCTCCGTTTCGCGGAACGTCGCAATCGCTTCGGATAACGATATGTCTGCATCGGCCGGCAGTGCGACGAAGGCGAACGCGCCGCGATGCAGTTCGGGCTGCATCGTGCGCAACAGGATCGCGAGGTCGTTTTCAGGTTGGCTCATCGTGGGGACGGCCCGGGAACCGGGCGTCGTGCGGTGGCGATGCGGGCACGATAGCACGCGATCGACGCCTTCGACGCAGCGGCGACGTCGTGGGCCTGTGCGAACCCGACGAGCATAAAAAAACCCGCGCAGGTCGCGCGGGTCTCTTCGGTGAAACGGTACTGCGAAACGCTGCTCAGGCCGTCAGTGCATCCAGCGCGTCTTCGGTGAGCCACAGCGATTCCTGCAGGTCCTGCTCGTTCAGGTTCAAACCATCACCGCCGCGATCGACGACGATGAAGTCGCTGACGCCGCCGAGCGCGATCAGCGGGTGATGCCACACGCCCTTCGCATAGTTCACGCCCTGCCACCCGCTCGTCACGAACGCGCGGATCTTCGATGGATCGAGATCGCCCGCCGGCGCGACGACGACGAGATACGGCTGGTCGTTCAGCGGCACGAATGCCTGGCTGCCGAGCGGATGGCGCTCGAGCATCTTCACCTCGAACGGCAGCGTGCGCGGCTGGCCGCGAAACAGATTGACGAGCGTGCGGCCGTCTTCGTCGGTCACGTCGACCTTCGCGAGATCGTGAAAGCGAATCGTCGTGCCGAGATTGATCGGAATCTGCTTCGCGCCGTCCGTTTCGATCACATCGCCGAACGGTGCGAACGCGTCCTTGGTCAGCGGTTCGATTGCGAGCGTCTTCATTTGTCGAGCGTCCCCCACAGACGCAGGCGCGACACGCCGCCGTCCGGAATGATGTTCAGGCGCACGTGAGTCACCGGGCCCAGCGATGCGATCTCGTGTTCGAAGTAATGCTGCTTGTCCATCTGCAGCTTCTGTTCGCCGAGCAGCACCGGCCAGAACATCGACTGCGTGATCAGCGAGCTGTCGGTGCCGCCCGACACGTACGCGGCCTGGATCGAGCAGCGGTCCGGGTAGTTGCCCTTGAAGAACGCGGTATCGACTTCGATCTTGCGGATCACGCCGGGCTGCGCGAGCGCGATGATCGCCCAGTCGTTGCCCGGTTCGCGGCGGCGGCGGGTTTCCCAGCCATCGCCCATGTTCACGCCGCGGCCCGGCAGCAGCAGGTTCGACGCGACGCCGAAATGCTGGTTGTTCGCGGCCACCACGTAGCCACCGTTTTCCATTGCCGCGAGGTCGAACTGCTCGGTCGCGCTCGCGCCGGCCCAGTCGAGCTGCGGCTGGCCATACACGCGCAGGCGTGCGATGCCGCCGTCCGGATAGATGTTCACGCGCAAGTGCGTGAACGCACGCGCGTCGCGCGCTTCGACGTAGTGATGGCTGTTGCCCTGCAGCGTCGTCGACGGCACGATCTCGATCCATTCCGTCGCATGCGTCGGGGCACCGTCGGCCACGTATGCCGCCTCGATCGACGCGGCCGGCGGGAAGTTGCCGGTGAAGTGGCTCGTATCGATGTCGAAGCCCTTGATCACGCCCGGCCGCGCGAGCTTGACGATGCACCAGTCATAGCCCGTGGTGCGCTTGCGGCGCGTCTCCCAGCCATCCATCCACTTGCCGTGGTCGTCGTACTTGCCGGGGATGAACACCGCCGGCTCGGGGTTCAGCATCCGGTCCTTCGGCGCGAAGAAATCGTCGCTGGCCTCGAGCGCCTGCGCACCGAGGCGCGGGTCGGCGAGATTCACGTAGCGCCGCGTGAAGTCGGGGGCGTCGGGATCGAGAAGCGGAACAGCCATGATGTTTCCTTGTTTCAGTGATGCGATCGGGCCGCCGCGACGCAGCAGGCCGTCGTGAGGTGTCAGGCGTCGATCAGGTCGTCGAGGCGAAAGCGCGCGATCCGGTAGATCTGATCGAGGCTCGCGCGCAGCTCCTCGGTGCGCGAATGATTCACGCGCGACTCGAAGTTCGCGATGATGCCGTGCCGGTCGTAGCCGCGCACCGCGAGGATGAACGGGAAGCCGAACTTCTCGCGATAAGTGCGGTTCAGCGTCAGCAGCTTGTCGAACTCTTCCTGCGTGCACTGGTCGAGACCCGCTCCGCTCTGCTCGCGCGTCGACTCGGCCGTCAGCTCGCCGCGCACGGCGGCCTTGCCGGCCAGCTCCGGGTGAGCGTTGATCAACGCGAGCTGGCGCACTTCACCGCCCGTCTCCACCGCGTTCGACATCGTCCCGTGCAGCGCGTCGATGCTCGCGAACGGCCGCTCGCCCGCGGCGACCTCGGCCACCCACGGCGAATGTTCGAAGATGCCCGACAGCGCCGCGACGAATGCGCTCGGCGCCATCGTGTTCAGTTGCTCCAACGTGTAACGCATCGCCTTCATGCTTTCCCTTCGTTTCGATGATTGGGCTGATACGGATGATGTTCACGCCAATGACGCGCGATATCGACACGGCGCGTCACCCATACGCGATCGTGCTTCTCGATGTGGTCGAGGAAACGCTGCAGACCGCGGAAACGTCCCGGCCGGCCGAGCAGACGGCAGTGCATGCCGATCGACAGCATCTTCGGCGCGTCGTCGCCCTCCGCGTACAGCACGTCGAACGCGTCGCGCAGGTAATCGAAGAAATGGTCGCCGGTGTTGAAGCCCTGCGGCGTCGCGAAGCGCATGTCGTTCGTATCGAGCGTGTACGGGACGATCAGCTGCGGCGACGTCCCGCCGCCCGACACCTCGACGTCCATCCAGAACGGCAGGTCGTCGCCGTAGTTGTCGGAGTCGTACAGGAAGCCGCCGTATTCCGCGACGAGACGGTGCGTGTTCGGGCTGTCGCGGCCGGTGTACCAGCCGAGCGGGCGCTCGCCCGTCACACGTTCGATCGCTGCCATCCCGAGGCGCATGTGCTCGGCCTCGAGCTCGGGCGTCATGCTCTGATAGTGGATCCAGCGCCAGCCGTGGCACGCGATTTCGTGGCCGAGCTCGACGAATGCGCGCGCGAGTTCCGGATGACGCTCGATCGCCATGCCCACGCCGAACACCGTCAGCGGCAGCCCGCGCTTCTCGAATTCGCGCAGGATGCGCCACACGCCGGCACGCGAACCGTATTCGTAGATCGATTCCATGCTCATGTGGCGGTCCGGATACGCGGCCGCGCCGACGATCTCGGACAGGAACTGCTCGGAGCCCGGGTCGCCGTGCAACACGCAGTTCTCGCCGCCCTCCTCGTAGTTCAGGACGAATTGCACGGCGACGCGGGCACGCCCGGGCCAGTTCGCCTGCACGGGATGGCGGCCGTAGCCGATCAGGTCGCGAGGATAGTTGGGATCGAGTGACATGGGTTCGAAGTGCGGCGAAAGCTTGCTGAAGTAATGGGTTCGCATCGACCCGCGCGGGTGCCGAAGGCCGGCCGCAGGGGCCGATGCGATGACGGCCCAGTGTAGCGAAAACGTTCATACGCGCCCATACAGCGGCGCAGATAGTGCATGTCAGACGGCGTGTATGTGCGATTGCGGCAAATTCGGGACCGGTTCCGACGCGGCGCTTCCGCTTCGCGCCGTGGCGGCGGCCGGCGCGGGCGCGCCCTCCGGCGGGCTGAAACGCGCGAATTCGCCGTTGTAGCGCTTCGGCAGCGGCCGCGCATAGTCGCCACGCTTCGCGGTCGCGAGGCGCAGCGCGACGAGCGCCTCGGCCCACTTGACGGCCGCCGTGACGCCTTCGACCACCGGCGCGCCGATCTGCTGCTCGATCTCGTGCGCGAATTCGGCCATCCCGGCGCAGCCGAGGACGATCGCGTCGGCGCCGTCCTCGTCGAGCGCGCGCCGGCATTCGTCGACGATGATTCGCCGCGCCGCCGAACCGGGGCGGTCGAGTTCGAGCACCGCGACGTCGGTCGCCCGCACGTTGCGGCAGAACCGCTTCATCCCGTAGCGCTCCGCGAGATGCCACGCCATCCCGCAGGTGCGCGCGAGGGTCGTGACGACCGAGAAGCCGGGCGCGAGCACGCTTGCCGCATGCATCGCCGCCTCGGCGATCCCGATCACGGGCCCGCGCGCGAGTTCGCGCGCCGCATAAAGGCCCGGGTCGCCGAAACATGCGATCACGTACGCGTCGCAGCCGTCGCGCTCGCCCTGCGCGATCTCGGCCAGAAGCCCGGGCGTCGCGAGCGCCTCGTCGTAATAGCCTTCGATCGACGGTGGCCCCATCGGCGGGCTCACCGCGACGATCTCGGTGCCTGCCGCCGCGATTTCACGCGCGCAGCGGCCCATCGCATCGGTCATCCGCTGCGTCGTGTTGGGATTGATCAGCTTGATCTTCATCGCGCGCTCCTCAGGCCTTCGTGCTCACGAGCAGCCGGTAGAACACGAAGCCGAGCCCCGCGCCGATGAACCACGAGAAGTTCGCGGCGGCCTGCCAGCCCGGCACCATCACGCAGATGACGGCGATCACCGCGGCCGGCAGCAGCGCGGCGAGCGCGCGGCGGTTCACGCCTCCCGTGTACCAGTAGGTGCCGTGTTCCGACATCGTGTACAGGTCGTCGCGCACCAGCCGGCCGCGTTTGACGAGGTAGAAGTCGGCGATCAGCACGCCGTACAGCGGGCCGATGAATGCGCCGAGCACGTCGAGCGTGTAATGGATCACGGCCGGGTTGTTGAACAGGTTCCACGGCGTGATGAAGATCGACGCGACGGCGGCGAGCATCCCGCCCGCGCGCCAGCTGATCAGCCGCGGCGCGACATTCGAGAAGTCGAACGCGGGCGACACGAAGTTCGCGACGATGTTGATGCCGATCGTCGCGATCGTGAACGTCAGCGCGCCGAGGATCACGGCGGTCGGATGGTCGATGCGGCCGACCGTCTCGACGGGATCGGTGATGAGTTCACCGAACACCGGAAGCGTCGCGGCAGTGGTGATCACCGTGACGAGCGAGAACGCGAGGAAGTTGACCGGCAGTCCCCAGAAGTTGCCGCGCTTCACGTCGCCGAACGAGCGGCAGTAGCGCGAGAAGTCGCCGAAATTGAGCATCGGCCCGGAGAAGTAAGACACCACGAGCGACACGGCCGTGATCATCACCGGAATCACTTCCGCGCCGTGATACTTCACGCCACCGAGGTTGATGCCGATGTTGCGCCAGCCCGCGCGCCACACCATGTAGCCGGCCAGGATGAACATCACGACGTAGACGGCCGGGCCCGCGAAGTCGATGAACTTCTTGATCGTCTCCATCCCGTTCCAGAACACGAGCGCCTGCAGCACCCACAGCAACATGAAGCCGGCCCAGCCGACCGCCGACAAACCGAGGAAGCCGTAGCGATGGACGTCCGCGTACGGCAGCCATTGCGGAAAGAACTTCAGCACGACGATCACGAGCGCACTGGATGCGAGATAGGTCTGGATGCCGTACCACGCGATCGCGATCAGCCCGCGGATCACGGCCGGCACGTTCGCGCCGAGCACGCCGAACGTCGCGCGGCACGCGACCGGATACGGCACGCCGATCTGCTGGCTCGGCCGCGCGATCAGGTTGCACAGCCGGTTCACGATCGTGATGCCGACGATCAGCGCGATCAGCACCTGCCAGCTCGTCAGCCCGAGCGCGAACAGGCTGCCCGCGAACACGTAGCCGCCGACGCTGTGCACGTCCGACATCCAGAATGCGAAGATGTTGTAAGCGCCCCACGTCTGATTCTTAAGGGGTGCCAAATCTTCGTTGTACAAACGTTGACTGTAACCGTCCGGCAACACGGGCCCGCCGCCCTCGCCGCCTTCTTCCGCCGGATACGCGCTGTCGTGCGCCACACTGAACTGAGCCATGACTTCTCCTTGACGCGGCCGAACAGCCGCTCCACCGTCATCGATATCGCTCCGGATCATCGCCCGGAGTCGGACTGGCGGCCGGCGGTGCAAACCGCCGGCCTGCATTGCTCTCGTCGTGTGGCGCGCGGCCGGATTCGCGTCGCCGCTCAGGCGCCGCCGAACACTTCGCGCAAATCGACCTGCCCTTGCGCGGGCCGGTCCAGCATCTTCAATTCGACATGCTGCAGGTGGTGCGCCATCAGCGTCACTGCCCGCTTCGAATCGCCCGCTTCCAGCGCGGTCAGGATCTCGTCATGGTCGTCGCACGAGCACGGGCTGCGCCCATGCGATTCATACAGCGCCGACATCAGCGTCGAGCGTGCGACGAGCCCGTCGAGGCACTCGCAGAGCGTCGCATTGCCCGTCAGCGCCGCGAGCGCCGTGTGGAATTCGCCCGACAGGCGGATCCACGCCGCGAAATCGTGCCGCTCGAACGCCTTGCGTTCCTTGTCGATCAGCGCCGCGACGCCCTTCAGCCGCTTCGCGCCCGGCCCCGTCGCGAGCCGCTCGACGACGGCCAGCTCGATGATCCGGCGCATCTCGAACACCTCGTGCACGTCCTGCAGTGTCGGACTCGCGACGAACGCACCGCGATTCGGCTCGAGATCGACCAGCTTGTCGGCCGCGAGCTGCGACAGCGCCTGCCGGATCGTTCCGCGCTTCACGCCGAATACGTCGCAGAGCTGCGCCTCCGTCAGCTTCGCGCCTGGCGCGAGCCGATGCTCGAGGATCGCCGTGCGGATCCGCTCGGCGATCGCTTCGGGACCGGCAGCGCCGGACGGATGGATATCGGAGTCGTTCATGTTTTGCATCGCGTGATGGTCCTCATCCTAGGACGGACATAAAGATTGTCAACAATTCTTTTCTCAGAATGCGCACAATCTGCGTGCATCTCCCTGTTCCAGAGCGGTGCACTGTACGCCAAATTCAGGCACGGCAAGCGTCTCCGGCTTTCCCATGGCCGCTCACGGTGTATACCCTTCCGGTCATTTTGTTGACAAACCTGGTGCACGCGCCGCCGCCAACCTCATCGGCGGCAACGAAAAACTACGACCGTTAGTTGCGCGCTTACTTAAAGAAGAAGGCGGGAGACCCCCGCCTTTCGATCGTACCTGTCCGACTCAACCGAGATGCGGGTAGTCCGACAACGTGAGCCGGAAACCGTGCGCATTCGCGACGAGCTGCGCCTGCGCACCGAACGGCAACGTCAGCAGGTCGGGCACGTGACCGAACTGCAGCCCCGTGACGACCGGAATCCCGACCACGGAACGAACCTGGTCGATCATCGCCTGCATGTCGTAGCCGTTGTCGTACTCGAACGGCCGCGCGCCCGTGAACTGGCCGAGCACGAGCGCCTGCTGGCGCGCGAGCACTCCCGACAGATGCAACTGGTAGATCATCCGTTCGATCCGGAACGGCTGCTCGTTGACGTCCTCGACGAACAGGATGCCGCCCTCGATGTCGGGCATGTAAGGCGTGCCGACGAGGGACGTGAGGATCGCCAGGTTGCCGCCCCACAGCGTGCCGGCCACGTCCACGGTCTGCACCTGCGGCGCCTCGGCGATGATCGTCGTGGTCGGCTGTGACAGCGTCCGCCAGAAGTGCTGCATCGTGAAGTCGCTCGGCGTCTCCGCGCCGAAGTCGGCCGACAGCATCGGGCCGCCGAACGTCTTGATGCGCGCCTTCGCGTACAGCGCGAGCTGGATCGCGGTGAAGTCGCTGTGGCCAACGAGCGCGATCGGCTGGTCGCGCAGGCGGCGCTCGAGCCCGCGATAATCGAGCCCGTGCAGGATGCGTGCGGCGCCATAGCCGCCGCGCACCGCGAGTGCGATGTCCGGCAGCGCGCGCTCCGGATCCGCGAGGCGGTTCAGGTCGCCGGCCCGCTCGCCGTCGGTGCCGCCGAATCGCTGGAAGCGGCGTTGCGTCGCCTCGATGTTCTCGATGCGATGTTGCGAGCCGCTCAGGCGCTCGAGCGCGCGGTTGATCGCATCGGGGTCGTGCGGATAGCCGGACGGCGCCAGCAGGCGGATGGTGTAGGACGCAGCGGGCTGGAGGGACATGGCGAAAGGTATCGGGATCGTCAAACCTGCTTAGAGGGTCCGAACCGTCTCCGGTTCACGGAACCGTGCTGCCCGCCCCGCTCCGGGCGACGGGCGCGGCAGGCGTTACGGCGCGCCGGATTCGGCGTCGCGTGCGAGCCGCGCCTCACGCAGCGCGCGACGGCGCTCCGCGAAGAACGACTTCAGCGCGGCGCCGCACTCGTCGGCGAGCACGCCGCCGGTCACGTCGGTATGGTGGTTGAGCTGAGGATTCGCGAACGCGTCGATCACGCTGCCGCACGCGCCCGTCTTCGGATCGGCGGCGCCGTAGACGACTCGCGCGATGCGTGCGTGCATGATCGCGCCCGCGCACATCAGGCACGGCTCCAGCGTCACGTACAGCTCGCAGCCGGGCATCCGGTAATTCTGCAGATGCTGAGCGGCCATGCGCAACGCGGCCATTTCCGCATGGGCCGATGGGTCGTGCCCGCCGATCGGATGGTTGAAGCCGCGTGCAATCACCTCGTCGCCGCGCACGAGCACCGCGCCGACCGGCACTTCGCCGGCCGCGCGCGCCTCTTCGGCCGCGGCCTGCGCGAGCCGCATGAAATGCAGGTCGCGCGCCGACACGGGTATGGCTTCGGAAACGGGAGAATCGGGAGCGGCAACCGATCCGGCTGCCGCGTCATGGAGCGCGTCGGCGCTCACATCGGCCCCGCTTCGGCGGACGCGTCGTCGAGCCCGCGCTCGCACAGACGTTCCGCGATGCGCCGGCAATAGTCGCGCGGCATCACCATCGGGCCGCCGCGCAGCGATTCGAGCGCCATGTCGAGGGCGAGGATCTTCGCCTGCAGCCTGCAGCGCGCGGCACGGTCGCTGACCGCCTGCAGTTCGTCCTGCAGGTTGCGCAGCGCGCGCAGTTGCTCGACGGCCGGCGGCACGAAGCCCGCGTTCTTCAGGATGCGGTTGGCCACCCGCACCTCCTCGGGTACGAGGAGGTCGTCATCCAGCGCCTGCGGCGCGCCAGTACCCGGCAAATCGTCGAACTCGCCCCGCGCAGCAGCGGCGGCAATGCGTTGTTCGACCAGTGCGTCAAGCAATCTCATCAGTCAATCGGAACAAATGCGGCAGCCGAATTCTAGCAGGGTGACGTGCGTATGACAGGCCCTTCGAAGGCATGCTCGATATTGTGTTTTTAGGGGCCGAATCGGCGCGCATGCGCGCCGATCGCCGCGACTTGCCGCTGTGCTGCGCCGCAGCAGGCTCCGCGCGATTTTGACGTCGTTTCCGCGGGTGACGTCCGGCCCTGTTTTTTTATTTTCGCCAGCGGCGACCGGCGTTCGACGCCCCGCCGAAATCGCCGTTTTGAGACCGCCCCGTCATGCGGCGACCACGTGCGATCGCGCCTTCGTAAACGGCCGGAACATCATCGCGACGAGGAACGCGCCGACGCCGATCGCGAACGATCCGAGGTACATCCAGCCATAGTTGCCCAGCGCATCGACGATCAAACCGCCCGCCACCGGCCCGGCCGCCATCCCGAGGCTGCCGGCCATCGCGCAGCCGCCGATCACGGTGCCCATCATCCGCAGCGGGAAGTTCTCGCGCGCGAGCACCGCATAGAGCGGCATCACGCCCGCATAGATGAAACCGAACAGCATCGCGACCACGTAGAACCCGTCGAGCGTGCGCACGAAGTAGTAGCCGAGCGCGCCGAGCGCCTGCGCGAGCAGCCCCGCCACCAGCATGCGTTTCGCGCCGAGGCGGTCGCCCAGCAGCCCGAACGCGATGCGCCCGCCCATGCCGGCGAGCCCTTCGACGCTGTAGATCGACACCGCGACGATCAACGGAATCCCGCACGTCACCGCGTAGCTGACCGTATGGAAGATGGGGCCGGAATGCGTCGCGCAGCAGAAAAAATTGGTCAGCAGCAGCACGATGAACTGCGGCGAACGCAGCGCGCCGCCGACCGACAGTGGCGCGGCCCCGGGCCCGCCGGCCGGCGCCGGCTCGGCTTGCGGCCCGTCGAGCGCGGGGGCGCGGCGCACGAGCAGCGACGCCGGAATCATCACGGCGGCCGCGAACGCGGCGATCAGCAGCATCGACGTGCGCCAGCCGTGGCCCGACACGAGCCACGCCGCCAGCGGCGCCATCGTCATCGGCGCCATGCCCATGCCGGCCGACACCAGCGACACCGCGAGACTGCGGTGCGTGTCGAACCAGCCCGTCACGCAGGCCATCATCGGCGCGAACACCGCGGCCGTCGCGCTGCCGACGGCCAGCCCGAAAATCAGCTGGAACGCGAGCAGCGACGGCGCTCGGCTCGCAAGCGCCAGGCTCGCCGACAGCAGAACGGCGCCCGTCACGACCACCGCACGCGTGCCGATCCGGTCCGACAGGCTGCCCCAGCCGATGCTCGCGAAGGCCATCGCGATGAAGCCGAGCGTCATCGCGGCGGAAATGCCGGTCATCGACCAGCCGGTGTCGCGTGCGATGGCCCGCAGGAACACGGGCAGCGAAAACATCGCGCCGATCGCGATGCAGCCCATCAGGCCGCCCGCGGCGACGATCACCCAGCGATAGCGGGAATCAGGCATCTGGCACCTCCTTTCGCTCTGTCGGTCAGGCATCGATGCGGAACCGGACTGCGGACGCCGTCGCGAATCCGGTCGATATCGATACGACGAACGACGTAGCGAGAAATCGACATGCGCGGCACATGCGAGCACGAATCTCCGATTGTCTGCTGCTTCGCGCAACCGACAAAACGCCGATGCGGACGAACCTCGGCCGCGCAACCGCCCCGCTTTCCGGGAATCGGAAAGTCGAAATCAGAAATCGTTGGTTTGGGCGCGCGAGCGCGCTCACTACACTCGAGTCCTCTTGTCATGACAAGTTGACCGATGACCTCATCCAACGTCGTGCCGCTATCGGCGGCCCCACTCTACGTGCAGATCAAGGACACGCTGCGCACGCGTATCCTCGACGGCACTTATGCGCCGCACAGCAGGATGCCGTCGGAGCACGAACTCTGCACGATGTTCGACGTGAGCCGCATCACGGTGCGCCAGGCACTCGGCGACCTGCAGAAGGAAGGCTTGCTGTTCAGGCTGCACGGCAAGGGCACGTTCGTGTCGAAGCCGAAGGCATTCCAGAACGTGACGTCGCTGCAGGGCTTCGCCGAGGCGATGTCGTCGATGGGCTACGAGATCGTCAACCAGTTGCGCGCCTTTCGCACCGTGAAGGCCGACCGCCATCTCGCGACGAAGCTGAACGTGCCGGAAGGCGCACCGCTCGCCGAGATCCACCGCGTGCGGTTGCTGAACCGCGAGCCCGTGTCGCTCGAGCAGACGTGGGTGCCCGCGGCGCTCGGCAAGCGGCTCGCGGGTGCCGATCTGGCAACCCGCGACATCTTCGAGGTTCTCGAGAACGACTGCGGCGTGCCGCTCGGTCACGCCGACGTGTCGATCGACGCGATCCTCGCCGACGATGAAATCGTCGATGCGCTGCGCGTCGAGGAAAGCAGCCCCGTCTTGCGGATCGAGCGCCTGACGCACGACGCGTCCGGTGCGCCAATCGACTACGAACACCTGTACTTCCGCGGCGACGCGTTCCAGTACCGGCTGCGCATCGACCGGCAGAAGACGCACCAACCCTTAAGGAATCCGCAATGAACACCCATGTACTCGAATACGACATCGTCGTGGTCGGCGGCGGCACGGCCGGCCCGATGGCGGCGGTCAAGGCGAAGGAGCGCGATCCGTCGCTGCGCGTGCTGCTGCTGGAGAAGGCAAACGTGAAGCGCAGCGGCGCGATCTCGATGGGGATGGACGGCCTGAACAACGCGGTGATTCCCGGCCACGCGACACCCGAGCAGTACACGCGCGAGATCACGATCGCCAACGACGGGATCGTCGACCAGCAAGCCGTATACGCATATGCAACGCACAGCTTCGCGACGATCGAGCAGCTCGACCGCTGGGGCGTGAAGTTCGAAAAGGACGGCACCGGCGACTACGCGGTAAAGAAAGTCCACCACATGGGTTCGTACGTGCTGCCGATGCCGGAAGGTCACGACATCAAGAAGGTGCTGTACCGGCAGCTGAAGCGCGCGCGCATCGCGATCACGAACCGGATCGTCGCGACGCGCGTGCTGACCGACGCGCAGGGCCGCGCGAGCGGCGTGCTCGGCTTCGACTGCCGCACGGCCGATTTTCACGTGATCCGCGCAAAGGCCGTGATTCTGTGCTGCGGCGCGGCCGGCCGTCTCGGGCTGCCCGCGTCCGGATATCTGATGGGCACGTACGAAAACCCGACCAACGCGGGCGACGGCTACGCGATGGCGTACCACGCCGGCGCGGCGCTCGCGAACCTCGAATGCTTCCAGATCAATCCGCTGATCAAGGACTACAACGGCCCGGCCTGCGCGTACGTGACGGGCCCGCTCGGCGGCTTCACCGCGAACGGCAAGGGCGAACGCTTCATCGAATGCGACTACTGGAGCGGCCAGATGATGTGGGAGTTCTACCAGGAGCTGCAAAGCGGCAACGGCCCGGTGTTCCTGAAGCTCGACCACCTCGCCGAAGAAACGATCCAGACCATCGAGCAGATCCTGCACACGAACGAGCGGCCGAGCCGCGGTCGCTTCCACGCAGGCCGCGGCACCGACTACCGGCACCAGATGGTCGAGATGCACGTCTCCGAGATCGGCTTCTGCAGCGGCCACAGCGCGTCCGGCGTGTACGTGAACGCCCGCGCCGAAACGACCGTGCCGGGGCTCTACGCGGCCGGCGACATGGCAGCCGTCCCGCACAACTACATGCTCGGCGCGTTCACTTACGGCTGGTTCGCCGGGCAGAACGCGGCCGACTACGTGGCCGGCCGCGTTCACGCGCCGGTGGACGACGAACAGGTCGCGGCCGAACGCACCCGCGTGCTCGCACCGCTCACGCGCGAGCATGGCCTCGCGCCGGCGCAGGTCGAATACAAGCTGCGCCGCATGGTGAACGATTATCTGCAACCGCCGAAGGTGACGCGCAAGATGGAAATCGGGCTGCAACGTTTTGACGCCATTATTGAGGATATCGAAGAACTCAAGGCGAACCACCCTCATGAACTGATGCGCGCGGCCGAAGTGCGCGCGATCCGCGACTGCGCCGAAATGGCCGCGCGTGCCTCGCTGTTCCGCACCGAGAGCCGCTGGGGGCTATATCACCATCGCGTCGATTTTCCGCATCGCGACGACGCCGAATGGTTCTGCCACACATGGTTGCGCAAGGATGCCGACGGCACGATGCGCAGCGAGAAGCGGCCGGTCGAGCCCTATGTCGTGCCGCTCGCCGACGACGAACGCAGCGCCTACGCGCACCTGCGCATCCGCGAACCGGCCGCCCTCGCGGCCGCTCTCCGACTCCGAGGAGCCTGACCGTGCCCCATACCCCGCAAGACATCTTTCTGCGCAGCAGCGCGCCCGTGACGATCGACGAGGATCGCTGCATCGCCGACAAGGGCTGCACCGTCTGCGTCGACGTATGCCCGCTCGACCTGCTCGCGATCGACGTGACCAAAGGCAAGGCCTACATGCAGTTCGACGAATGCTGGTACTGCATGCCATGCGAACGCGACTGCCCGACCGGCGCGGTCAAGGTCGACATCCCGTACTTGCTGCGCTGACCCGGCGGACCGCCCGTGCGCCGACATCGCGCGTGCGCCGATCATCCGGCCGCGCATCCTGCCGATGGATGAATCGTTCGGCGTGCTCAACGCGCAGAGGCGCCGCATGATGCGGACGCTGCTGCGCGCCATTGGGTCGCGGATCGGCGCGACCGTGTTGTTCGTCACGCCTCTTACGCATCGTTAATGCTCCGGATCTTGCCCATGACCGCTTCCTCCCCTGCTTTCCCGCTACCTGGCGCGCACGCTTCCGACCTTGCCGCGCTCGTCGCGCGTGTTGCGGCGCCCGACGCATCCGTGCGCCGCATCGCGCTGCTCGAACTCGCCGATCTCGAAGATCCCGATCTCGTGCCGATCTTCGTTGCGGCACTGCGCGACGATCCGGCCGCCGACGTGCGCGGCGAAGCGGCGCGGGTGCTCGCCGCCTGGGAGCGGCCCGACGTCGTCGACACGCTGTGCCACGCGCTGCTCGATTCCGACGAGGACGTACGCGCGACCGCGGCACACAGCCTGTCCGAACTGAAGGATGTCGCGTCCGGTGCCGTGCTGTGCCGCTGGGCCGAGCACGTCGAGCCGTTCGTGCGCGGCGCCGCGTTGCGCGCGCTGCGCGAACTGCGCGACCCCAACGCGTTCGCGCCTGCGTTGCACGCGCTCGACGCGCCGGCGGCGGTGGTGCGCGCCGAAGCCGTCGCCGTGCTCGGCTGGCTCAAGGACGTCCGCGCGTTGTCGCCGCTCGCACGCATCGCCACGACCGACACGCATGCGGACGTGCGGCGCGTCGCGGTCGGCGCGGTCGGATTCGCGGCATCCGGCGACACGGCCGTCGTCACCGCGTTGCTTGCCGCGCTGCGCGACGCCGAATGGCAGGTACGCGAGGAAGCGGCCGCGACGCTCGGCAAGCTGCGTGTCTCGATCGCACGCGTGCCGCTCGTCGCCGCGCTCGATGACGATTACTGGCAGGTGCGCTTGCGTGCGTTGCGCGCGTTCGGGCAATTGCGCAACGCCGCCGCGGCGCCGGCCGTCGCCGCGCTGCTGTCGCATGCGATCAGCAACCTGCGCAAGGAGGCCGCACTCGCGCTCGGCGAACTGCGCGATCCCGCGACGCTGCCCGCGCTGCGCGACGCACTGGACGATCGCGATCCCGAAGTACGCAAGGCCGTGCGGATCGCCATCGCACAGCTTGGAGGAGGTGCACGATGACGCCGCCGGCCGAGATTCGTCTCGATCATGCGACTCGTGCGTTGACGTTGTACTGGCCGGACGGCACCACGCAGCGTATCGGCTTTGCGAGGTTGCGCGGCGATTGTCCGTGCGCCGCGTGCCGGAAGATCCGGCTCGACGGCAGGCAAGTCGACGCGCCGCTCGACCTGACGCTGAACGGGGTGGAAGCGGCCGGTTACGGCATCCGCCTGCTGTTCGGCGACGGTCACGCGCGCGGCATCTATCCGTGGCCATATCTGGCGGAACTTGGCAGCGGCGAGCCGGATGCGGGCATCGCATCATGCGATGTGCTGACAACTCGCCGCTCGGCCGACTGATCGTCGACGAATCGACTCGCATCGGGCCGCCCGTTTCGGCCTCCCCCAGACGGCGACTTACACCGCTTCCGTGCGCCCGTCACTCGCCGACCGCACAAACGACAACGCCCGGCAGGTCATCCCTGCCGGGCGTCCGCATCGTCAGATGCCGTGGTCCGCTACCGAGGCTCGCCCCGGCGCCGGATCATTCCCACTCGATCGTCGCCGGCGGCTTGCCCGAGATGTCGTACACCACGCGGTTGATCCCGCGCACCTCGTTGATGATCCGGTTCGATGCGCGGCCGAGCAGCGCGTACGGCAGGTGCGCCCAGTGCGCGGTCATGAAGTCGGTGGTCTGCACCGCGCGCAGCGACGTCACGTAATCGTACGTGCGGCCATCGCCCATCACGCCGACCGACTTCACCGGCAGGAACACCGCGAACGCCTGGCTCGTCAGGTCGTACCAGGTCTTGCCGACGTCGGCCTCGCCGCACAGGCCCGCGGCCGCGTCCTGCGCAGTGGCGGTCGTGCCGCGCAGTTCCTCGATGAAGATCGCATCCGCGCGACGCAGCAGGTCCGCGTATTCGCGCTTCACTTCGCCGAGAATCCGCACGCCGAGGCCCGGGCCCGGGAACGGATGGCGGTACACCATCTCCGGGGGCAGGCCGAGCGCGACGCCCAGTTCGCGCACTTCGTCCTTGAACAGGTCGCGCAGCGGCTCGAGCAGCTTCAGGCCGAGCGTTTCCGGCAGGCCGCCGACGTTGTGGTGGCTCTTGATCGTCGTCGCCTTCTTCGTCTTCGTGCCGCCCGACTCGACCACGTCCGGATAGATCGTGCCCTGTGCGAGCCACTTCGCCTTCGACAGCTTCTTCGCTTCCGCCTGGAACACTTCGACGAACTCGCGGCCGATGATCTTGCGCTTCGCTTCCGGATCGGTCACGCCGGCCAGATGGCCGAGGAACTGCTCGGAAGCGTCGACGTGCACGACCTTCGCATGCAGGCGGCCCTCGAACATGTCGAGCACCATCGTGCCTTCGTTCAGGCGCAGCAGGCCGTGGTCGACGAACACGCAGGTGAGCTGGTCGCCGATCGCGCGATGGATCAGCGCCGCCGCGACGCTCGAATCCACCCCGCCCGACAGGCCGAGAATCACTTCCTCGTCACCGACCTGCTCGCGGATCTTCGCGACGGCTTCCTCGATGTGGTTCTTCATGATCCAGTCGGGCTTCGCGCCGGCGATCTGCAGCACGAAGCGTTCGATGATCTGGCGACCCTTCACCGTGTGCGTGACTTCCGGGTGGAACTGCACCGCGTAGTAGCCGCGCGCCTCGTCGGCCATGCCGGCGATCGGGCAGCTCGGCGTCGACGCCATCAGCGCGAAGCCCGGCGGCAGCTCGGCAACCTTGTCGCCGTGGCTCATCCAGACCTTCAGCATCCCGTGGCCTTCGGCCGTCTTGAAATCCTCGATGCCGTCGAACAGGCGCGTATGGCCGTGCGCGCGCATTTCCGCGTAGCCGAATTCGCGATGGTCGCTCCACTCGACCTTGCCGCCGAGCTGCACGGCCATCGTCTGCATGCCGTAGCAGATGCCGAGCACCGGCACACCGAGATCCCACACGGCCTGCGGCGCACGCAGCTGGTGGTCTTCGTACGTGCTCGCATGGCTGCCCGACAGGATCACCGCCTTCGGCGCGAACTCGCGGACGAAGTCGTCGGACACGTCGTTCGGATGGATTTCGCAGTAGACGTGCGCTTCGCGCACGCGGCGCGCGATCAGTTGGGTGACTTGCGAACCGAAGTCGAGAATCAGGATTTTGTCGTGCATGGCTGCGGACAGGATGAAGAGAATAAGAAAAGCAGCGCATGAAGCGCTGCGTCAATAGCATGGACAACGGCGTCGGGCGGCAAGCGGCTCGCGCGACGCATCGCGGGTCAATCCTGCGACGGCGGGCGTGCGTCGAACGCGACGCTGCCTGACACGCGGTCGGATGCGGCGGCTGCCGACGGCGCCGCCGGACGGCCGACGACCGGTTCGACCCGCTGCTGCGGGGCGGAGGCCGGCGCCGGTGCTGCCGGACGCTGCGCGTCCCGGGCCTCGAGCGCCTGCGCCTTCTCGCGCCGCCGCACGGCCGAAGCGAGGCGTACGCCGCCGACACCGAGCACGATCAGCGCGACACCGGCCATCGTCGACAGCACGCGGCCGGCGGCCGCGAGCGCGGGACCGTTGC
Organism: Burkholderia sp. AW49-1; assembly: GCF_053427845.1. Taxonomy (NCBI): domain Bacteria; kingdom Pseudomonadati; phylum Pseudomonadota; class Betaproteobacteria; order Burkholderiales; family Burkholderiaceae; genus Burkholderia; species Burkholderia sp. AW49-1. Next base: position 74,969 of record NZ_JBSAXF010000015.1, read on the forward strand.
CGGTGCCGAACGACCACACCACCGCCAGCACGCCGATCAGCCAGTTCACATGGCCGACCGCACGCGCGACGGGCGCCGTGAGATCGCCGTTGACCGCCGCATGGAACGCGAGCCACGCGAGGCCGAGCAGCGCGATGCCGAACGCCTGGCCGAGCATCGCCGGCTGGATGTTCGCCAGCTGCAGCGCGGTGAACAGCGCCTGCCAGGGCGTCAGCACGAACAGCACGCCGAACGCCAGCAGCAGCACGGCATCGACGATCAGCACGGCTCGCAGCAACGGTTTCATCGGCGATCAGTCCACGTGGTAGTTCGGTGCTTCCTTCGTGATCTGCACGTCATGCACGTGCGACTCGCGCATGCCCGCCGCGGTGATCTGGACGAATTCGGCCTTGTCGTGCAGCTCGTCGATCGTGCGGCAGCCGCAGTAGCCCATGCTCGCGCGCACGCCGCCGACCAGCTGGAACAGGATCGCGTTGACCGAACCCTTGTACGCGACGCGGCCTTCGATGCCTTCCGGCACGAGCTTGTCGATATTCGCCGAGTTGTCCTGGAAGTAGCGGTCTGCCGCGCCGTCCTTCATCGCGCCGACCGAACCCATGCCGCGGTACGACTTGTACTGGCGGCCCTGGTACAGGAACACGTCGCCCGGCGCCTCTTCGGTGCCCGCGAACATGCTGCCCATCATCACCGCGTTCGCGCCGGCCGCGAGGGCCTTCGACACGTCGCCCGAGAAACGCACGCCGCCGTCGGCGATGCACGGCACGCCGGTGCCCTTCAGCGCTTCCGCGACGTTCGCGATCGCGCTGATCTGCGGCACGCCGACGCCCGCGACGATCCGCGTCGTGCAGATCGAGCCCGGGCCGATGCCGACCTTGACCGCGTCCGCGCCGTATTCGACGAGCGCCTTCGCGGCGGCTGCCGTCGCGATGTTGCCGCCGATCACCTCGACGTGCGGGAAGTTCTGCTTGACCCAGCGCACGCGCTCGAGCACGCCCTTGCTGTGGCCGTGCGCGGTATCGACGACGATCACGTCGACGCCGGCCTGCACCAGCAGCTCGACGCGCTCTTCGTTGTCCGGACCGACGCCGACCGCCGCGCCTGCGCGCAGCTTGCCGTGTTCGTCCTTGCACGCATCCGGGTGTTCGGTCTGCTTGGTGATGTCCTTGACGGTCATCAGGCCGCGCAGTTCGAATGCGTCGTTGACGACCAGCACGCGCTCGAGGCGGTGGCTGTGCATCAGCGCCTTCGCTTCGGCGAGCGGCGTGCCTTCCTTGACCGTGACGAGGCGCTCGCGCGGCGTCATGATCGACTTGACCGGTTCGTCGAGGCGCGATTCGAAACGCAGGTCGCGGTTCGTGACGATGCCGACGAGTTGCGGGCCTTCCACGACCGGGAAGCCCGAGATGCCATGCTGACGCGACAGCGCGATCACGTCGCGCACCTTCATCTGCGGCGGAACCGTGATCGGGTCGCGCACGACACCCGATTCGAAACGCTTGACCTTCGCGACCTCGCGAGCCTGCTCGGCCGGCGTGAGGTTCTTGTGGACGATACCCACACCACCCTGCTGCGCCATCGCGATCGCGAGGCGACCTTCGGTGACCGTGTCCATCGCGGCGGACACGAGCGGCATGTTCAGGGAGATGTTGCGGGTCAGCTTGGTTTTCAGGCTGGTGTCGCGCGGGAGAACGTCGGAGAAGGCGGGAACGAGGAGCACATCATCGAAAGTGAGTGCTTTTTGGATCAGACGCATGGCAAATCCTATGGGCGCAAAAGCGAATTATACGCGAAGCGCTGCGAATTTTCACAACACGAACAACGGGTTAGGCGTTTTCAAGCGTTCGGGGGCCGAATCGTTCGGATCGCCGTTCGGTTCGTTTTCGATCGCCTTTCGTTTCACCCCCGCATCGACCCATTCGCGCAGCCCGCCGGAATCCGGCCGATCGCACGTCGTGGCCGCACGGCGCCGGCCCCGCCGGCGGGGCCTCGGGCAATCCCGCCCGGCACATCCGGGCGGCCACGAGCGCCGCTAGACCAGCCCGGCCGCGGCACACGCAATCATCGCCACGCCGGTGCCGATCGCGACGCCGCCGACGATCCGCGCGACGCGTTCGCCGCCCGGCGCCAGCCGCTCGGCGGCGATCGCCACGGTCATGACGGCCATCACGCGCAGATCCATCATGCCGGCGGCCAAGGCAACGGCCATCAGGTTCCCGCAGCAGGCGCCGCAACGTAGCGCGGTGCGCACGCCGTACCACCAAGCAACCGCGGCCCCGCCTCCCGCCCACCCCGCACATGCGTCGTCCGGTGCATGCCGGCAGCAAGCGAGACGGCGTGCCTTCCAGCCGGACAGCTGCAGCACGCCCGCGCCGAGCACGACCGCGCCGGCGGCGAGCGGCATCGCCGCGGCGAGCGCGGGCAACCGCGCGGCGACCGCCGCCAATGCGTTGCCGCCAGGAAACACCAGCGCGCCCGTCGCCATCCACACGGAGAAATACCCGGCGCCCGCGACCACGACCAACCACGCCGCGCGCGCCTCGCCCAACGGCACGAGACTCCGCCGGTATCGCCAGAGCACCGGCGCCAGCATCGGCAGCATCATCGTCACCGTCATCGCGCCCCACATGCCTGCGAATGCGGCGAACGCGCGCCCGGCCTGCCATCCGCACGGCCCGAGCCATCCGGCCGACAGCGTCCAGCCACCCGCCATCGGCATGCCGCCCATCGCGCCCATCGATGCGTGCTGCGCGAGCGTCGCCCAGATGGCGGTGCCGAATACCGCGACGAGCGCGGCGCCGAATGCCCACGGGCCACCGCCAGCAGCGCCGGTCGCAGCCGGTTTCGTCGTGGCGCTCATCGCCCGCTCCCGCCGCGCCCCGACCCGCGCTCAACCTCGCGCGTACTCGTCATGGCGGCGCCACCACACGCCCGACTCGTTGCGCCCGAGCGGTGCGCGATCGAGCCACTGGTACATCCCCCACAGTCCGTCGAGCCCGCGTGCGTACGTCGAATACGTGTGGTAAACAACGCCATCCTCGCGTACGAACGCGCTCATCCCCGGCCGGTCGCGGGCGTACGTGGCGGCGTCGGTGCCGCAGGTCGCCGCGAACTGGGCGACGGCCGCCGGCGGCGGCTCCATATCCATCGCGTGACCGGCCCGCGCATAGTTGTATTCGACGTCGCCGGTGCGTTGCTGCGTTTCGGTGAACGACACGTTGAAGTCGAAATTGAACTCGCCGCCGTCGGACGACGCCCACGGAAAGTGCCAGCCCATCCGCTGCCGGTACGCGAGCAGCTTCGCGAGCGGCGCGCGCGACACCGCCGCGAGCGTCACGTCGTGGTTCGCGAGGTGGACCGCAAAACCGTCGAAACCGTCGGCGAGGGCCGAGCACGACGGGCAGCCGGCCTTGTAGTCGGGACCGAACATGAAGTGATAGACGAGCAGTTGCGAACGGCCGCCGAACAGGTCGTCGAGCGTTGCCGGGCCGTCCTCGGTGTCGAACCGGTAGGCCTTGTCGATGCGCACCCACGGCAGCGCCTGGCGCCGCCGCGCGAGTTCGTCGCTTTGCCGCGTCAACGCCTTTTCCGCATCGAGCAGCGCGCGGCGCGCAGTCAGCCATTCGGCGCGCGTTCCGGTGAGATGGTTCGTCATTGCAGGTTCCTCCTTTCGATGGATATCCGGGCACGGCGCCTCCGCCGTGTGCGTGGTGCTAGATTAGGGCCGGGCATCGGACCGGAGGGAGTGACAACTGTGTCGGGATTCGGATGGATTCGCTGATCACGGCCGCCGCGCGGGCGCTCGCGGCGGGCGACCCGCTCGGCGCGCTGAACCGCGTCGCACTGCGCAACGACGCGCCGGCGCTCGCGTTGCGCGGAATCGCGATGGCGCAGCTCGGCGATTTCGAGCGCGCGCGGGCGCTCGTGCGCGGCGCGGCACGCGCGTTCGGCGCGAAGGAAGCGCTCGCGCGGGCGCGCTGCGTCGTCGCGGAAGCCGAAATCGCGCTGGCGTCCCGCGACCTCGGCTGGCCGTCGCGCGCGCTCGAAGCCGCCTGCGCGACACTCGACGCACACGGCGACCGCGCGAACGCAGCGCATGCGCGCTATCTCGGCGTGCGCCGGCTGCTGCTGATCGGGCACGTCGACGATGCCGAACGGCAGCTCGCGAACCTCGATCCCGCACCGCTGCCCGCCGCATCGCGCGCGGCCCACGAACTGATCGCGGCCGGCATCGCGATGCGCCGCATCCGCCCGCACTTCGCGCGCACGGCACTCGCCCGTGCCCGCGCGGCCGCACAGAACGCCGGCATCGCCGCGCTGACGGCCGAAGTCGAAACGGCCGCGCGCATGCTCGATACGCCGGCCGCGCGGCTCATCGCGCGCGGTGCGTCGCGGCTCGTGCTGCTCGACGAGGTCGAGGCGCTGCTGGAATCGAACACGCTGGTCGTGGATGCATGCCGCCACGCCGTACGCGACGCACGCACGACCGTGTCGCTCGCGCGCCGCCCGGTGCTGTTCGTGCTCGCCCGCGCGCTGGGCGAGGCGTGGCCCGGCGACGTGTCGAGAAACGCGCTCGTCGCCGCGGCGTTTCGTGCGAAACACGCGGACGAATCGCATCGCGCACGCCTGCGCGTCGAGATCGGTCGCTTGCGTGCGATGCTGCGCCCGCTCGCCAACGTCAGCGCGACGCCTCGCGGCTTCGCCCTCGAGCCGCTCGGCCCCCGCGAGACCGTCGTGCTCGCACGTCCGGTCGACGATCGCCATGCAGCCGTGCTCGCGCTGCTCGCGGACGGCGAAGCATGGTCGAGCTCCGGGCTCGCGCTCGCGCTCGGCACGAGCCAGCGCACCGTGCAGCGCGCGCTCGACGCGCTCGCCGAAGCGGACAAGGTGCAGGCGCTCGGCCGCGGGCGCGCGCGCCGCTGGATGACACCGCCGCCGCCCGGATTCGCGACGACCTTGTTACTCCCCGCACCGCTGCCGGGCGACTAGGATGGGCACACCAACGACGAGGTGACAGACATGAAACGCTCCACCGCAGACATCCTCCGCGAATACGGCCCGTTTCCGGGCGTCGACGGCGTGCACGGCGTCACGTTCGACGGCCAGCGCGTCTGGTTCGCGTCCGGCGACAAGCTGAACGCGCTCGACCCGGAACGCGGCGCGACCGTGCGCGCACTCGACGTCGCCGCGCACGCAGGCACCGCGTTCGACGGGCGTCATCTGTTCCAGATCGTCGAGGACCGCATCGAGAAGATCGATCCCGATTCGGGCCGCGTGCTCGCGACGATCCCCGCGCCCGGCGGTGGCGCGGATTCGGGGCTCGCGTGGGCCGAAGGTACGCTGTGGGTCGGCCAGTACCGCGAGCGCAAGATTCATCAGGTGGATCCGCAATCGGGCGCCGTGCTGCGCACGATCGAGTCGAACCGCTTCGTCACCGGCGTGACGTGGGTCGACGGCGAGTTGTGGCACGGCACCTGGGAAGCGGACGAAAGCGCGCTGCGGCGGATCGACCCGCGCACCGGCCAGGTGCTCGAACAGGTCGACATGCCACCCGGTGTCGGCGTGTCGGGGCTGGAATCCGACGGTCGCGACCTCTTCTACTGCGGCGGCGGCAATAGCGGCAAGCTGCGCGCCGTGCGGCGCCCTGCGCGAGCACGCGCGGAGGGCGACGGTGCGGCGGCATCCGAGCCGATCGAGCGCTGATCGCCGATCATCGACGGGCCGCCCGGCCCGCCGCCATCCCCGGTCAACGCCAGCACGAATCGCGATGGCGCTCCCGGCCGATTCCGAACCGCGTCCGCTCTGGAGTGCAGGAATGAACAAGACGCTGTCGCGCCGCCGTCGTTAAGATGCGCGCTCGTCAGTCATTCGTTCGGAGCAGTCGATGCAGCGCGGTGTGGTGTATGGCGTCCTCGCGGGCGCGTTGTGGGGGATGGTCTTTCTCGTGCCGCGGCTGATGACCGACTTCTCGCCGCTGCTGCTGAGCGCGGGCCGCTACGCGATGTACGGCCTCGTGTCGCTGGCGGCGGCGCTGCCGGCCGCCCGTTCGCTGCTCGTGCGGCTGACCCGCGAGGATCTCGTCACGCTCGCGAAGCTCGCGCTGATCGGCAACGTCGCGTACTACATGCTGCTGTCCGGCGCCGTGCACCTGATCGGCATCGCGCCCAGCTCGCTGATCGTCGGCGTGTTGCCCGTGACCGTCACGCTCGCCGGCCTCGGCGACCAGGGCGCGATGCCGCTGCGGCGCCTCGTCGCCCCGCTCGCGCTGGTGATCGCCGGCATCGTCTGCATCAACGTCGACCTCTTCACATCGGAAGCCGCGCATGCGACGACGCTCGGCCAGAAGCTCGCCGGCATCGCGTGCGCAACCGGCGCGCTCGCGAGCTGGACCTGGTACGCGGTCGCGAACACGCGTTATCTGCAGCGCCACCATCATTTCGGCGGCAACGAATGGTCGGTGCTGTGGGGTGTCGTGACGGGCCTGATCGGCGGCCTCTGCTGGCTCGCGATCCTTGCGCTGCCGGCCGGCACGGCCCAGGCGGCAGTCCCGGCATCGCGCTGGCAACTGTTCTGGCTGCTGAACCTCGCGCTCGCGATCGGCGCGTCGTGGCTCGGCAACGGACTGTGGAACGCGGCATCGAAGCGGCTGCCGCTCACGCTGTCCGGCCAGTTGATCGTGTTCGAGACCGTGTTCGCGATGCTCTACGCATTCGTCTACGACCACCGGATGCCGCGCGAGCTCGAAATCGCGGCGCTCGCGCTGCTGCTGGCGGGCGTGTACGGGTCGGTGCGCCGGCACGGCGACACGCCTGGCCGCACGGCCGCGAACGCGAATATCACGGCCCACTGAGCGCGTGCGAGCCTCGTCTGACGAATCGGGACAGAAGGAAATCGAGCGATGCTGGCGCGACGCGTCAGCGCGCGTCCTTGTGCATCCATTTGCGGCCCTCGATGGAGCCCTCGCGGCGGGTCTTGTCGACGCGCCGCTGGCGCGCGAGCTTCGGATCGACGATCAACGGGCGGTAGATCTCGACACGATCATGATCGGCGAGCGGCGCGTCGAGCGGCGCGAGCTTGCCGAACACGCCGGTTTTTGCGTGCGCGAGGTCGATTTCCGGGTGCAGCGCGAGCACGCCGCTCGCATCGATCGCCGCGCGCACGGTCGCGCCTTCGGGCAGCGACACCGAAATCAGCGTCTGGCGATCCGGCAGCGCGTAACAGACTTCGATCGACAGCATCGCGTCACCCCTTCCCGTAGCGCTGGTCGGCGCGCTTGACGAACGAATCGACGAACGTGTTCGCGATATGGCTGAACACCGGCCCGATGATCTTCTCGAGCAGGATGCTCGAGAACTCGTAGTGCAGCGCAAATTCGATCTTGCATGCGTCGGAGCGCAGCGGGATGAAGCGCCACGAACCCGTGAACTTCCGGAACGGGCCGTCCGCGAACTCCATGTCGATCCGCGTCGGGCGCTGCTGCGTGTTGCGCGTCGCGAAGTGCTGCTTGATGCCCTTGAAGTTGATGTCGATGCGCGCTTCCATCCCGCTGTCGTCCTGACGGCGAATCTCGACGCCGCCGCACCAGGGCAGGAAATTGGGGTAATCGGCCACGTCGGTGACGAGGTCGAACATCTGTTCCGCCGAATGACGGATCAATACTGTTTTTTGGACATCTGCCATAAATCGCGCGGCATCGCTCGAGGTAAGAACGCAAGGCGGGCGATTCCCGCCCCGCTTTGCTAAAATCGTGATTTTAAACGAGTTGGCCCGATCCTTTCATGAGCATCATCGACAACAGGAAAGCGCACTTCGATTATCACATCGAGGAACGCTACGAGGCGGGGCTCGTGCTCGAGGGCTGGGAAGTCAAGGCGCTGCGCGCCGGGCGCGGCCAGATCAAGGAAGGCTACGTCGTGGTCAAGAACGCCGAGATCTTCCTGATCGGCACCCACATCAGCCCGCTGCCCGAAGCCTCGACGCACATCAAGCCCGATCCGGTCCGCACGCGCAAGCTGCTGCTGCATCGCGACGAAATCAAGAAACTGATCGGCAAGGTCGAGCAACGCGGCTACACGCTCGTGCCGCTGAACTTCCACTACAAGGGCGGTCGCGTGAAATGCGACATCGCGCTCGCGAAGGGCAAGAAGCTGCACGACAAGCGCGAAACCGAAAAGAAACGCGACTGGGAGCGCGAAAAGGCCCGCATCATGCGCGCCGGTACCTGACGCACAACATCCCGCATCGCAAACGACACGGCCCGCTCGAAGCGGGCCGTGTGCTTTTGTGAACCATGATGCATAGTTGCGCCGATCGCGCAGCCGCTCATGGTTCCTGATGAAACCGTGCGCCGCTTATCGTCATGCGAGCAGGACCGCGATGCCGTGGCGTGACGATTCGCCGCATGCAGGCCGCACGCATCGGCCGGACGGCTCACCGAGCCGCGTGTGCGCTCAGCCCTTTCCGCTCGCGGCCGGCGCCGCGTTCTTGACGATCGTCAGCGCCGATGCAATCGCGGTGCCGAGATCCGACAGGTTCGCCGGCACGATCAGCGTATTGCCCTGTTTCGCGAGGTTCGAGAATGCACCGACGTACTGCTCGGCAACCTTCAGGTTCACGGCATCCATCCCGCCCTGCGACTGGATCGCGTTCGCGATCTTCTGGATGGCCTGCGCGTTCGCCTCGGCCACCGCGAGAATCGCGGCCGCCTCGCCCTGCGCCTGGTTGATCGCGGCCTGCCGCTCGCCTTCCGACTTCTGGATTGCCGCCTCGCGCGCGCCCGACGCGAGGTTGATCTGCTCCTGCTTGCGGCCTTCGGATGCGGCGATCAGCGCGCGCTTTTCCCGCTCGGCGGTGATCTGTGCCTGCATCGCGTGCAGGATTTCCTTCGGCGGCGTCAGGTCCTTGATCTCGTAACGCAGCACTTTCACGCCCCAGTTCGCGGCAGCCTGGTCGAGCGCCGACACGATATTGTGGTTGATGAAGTCGCGTTCCTCGAAGGTCTTGTCGAGCTCGAGCTTGCCGACCACCGACCGTAGTGTCGTCTGCGCGAGCTGCGTGATCGCGAGCACGAAGTTGCTCGATCCGTACGACGCCTTCATCGGATCGGTCACCTGGAAGTACAGCACGCCGTCGACCTGCAACTGCGTGTTGTCGCGCGTGATGCAGACCTGGCTCGGCACGTCGAGCGGAATTTCCTTCAGCACGTGCCGGTAGGCGATCCGGTCGACGAACGGCAGCACGATATTGAGACCGGGCGACAGCGTCGCGTGATAGCGCCCGAAGCGTTCGAGCACCCACGCGTGCTGCTGCGGCACGATCTTCACCGTCTTCGACACGATCACGATGGCGATGACGAGCAGGACGACCCAGATGATCAGCGAATCCATGAAATGTTCTCTCCTTGTTGTATCAGCGGACGATCAGCCAGCGGGTTTCGCTACGACCACGAGACAATTGCCGCGCACGGCGCGCACCTGATACACGCGCACATCGTCGCGCTCGCCGTGCGCGAGCTCGACGTCCCAGTCGGCGCCGCGATATTGCACGCGCGCGCGGCCGTCATGCCACGCGTCGACCGTGACGGTCGAGCCGATATCGAGATTGACGTCGGGATTCGTCGACGTGTCGCGCTTCTGCTTGCGCCCGAGCCCCGAGCGGCGCAGCACGATCATCGCGATGATCGCGACCGCAGCGGCCACGCCGAACTGCACGTGCGGCGCGAAACCGGCCAGTTGCAGCAATCCGCCCGCGAGAAAGCCGAGCGCAATCATCAGCAGGTAGAACGTGCCCGTGAGCAACTCTGCCACGACCAGCACGCCCACCGCGACCCACCAGAACAGATGCCCCGACATCATTGTGGTCTCCAGAAAAACGGTCCCGTACGCTCACTATATTCTTCGCTGCCGCAAGCGAACGCGGCCGGCACGCCCGGGTCGGCCGGGTCACCCCGTTACGTACCGACAAACAAAAACACCCCGGCGCTTACCGGGGTGTTTATAACACGAACCTTGCATTTTGCCTTCAACGCAAGCGCGGCGGTACCGCGCTTGCGCCGAACGGCCATTACCGACCGTTACTTCCGGTTGGCGAGCGCCTGCCACGTATCGATGATCGTGTCCGGGTTCAGCGAGATTGACACGATGCCTTCGTCGGTCAGCCATTGTGCGAAGTCCGGGTGATCGGACGGGCCCTGACCGCAGATGCCGACGTACTTGCCCATCTTGCGGCAGGTATCGATCGCCCGCTTGAGCAGGAACTTGACGGCCGGATCGCGTTCGTCGAAGTCGACGGCCAGCAGCTCCATGCCCGAGTCGCGGTCGAGGCCGAGCGTGAGCTGCGTGAGGTCGTTCGAACCGATCGAGAAACCGTCGAAGTGCTCGAGGAACTCTTCGGCGAGGATCGCGTTGGTCGGAACTTCACACATCATCACGAGGCGCAGGCCGTTCTCGCCACGCTTCAGGCCGAACTTCTCGAGCAGGCCGACGACGCGCTCCGCCTGCTTCACGGTCCGCACGAACGGCACCATGATCTCGACGTTGGTCAGGCCCATCTCGTCGCGCACGCGCTTCAGTGCACGGCACTCCATCTCGAACGCCTGCGCGAAGTCTTCGGCGATGTAGCGCGACGCGCCGCGGAAGCCCAGCATCGGGTTTTCCTCGTCCGGCTCGTAGCGCGAACCGCCGATCAGCTTCTTGTACTCGTTCGACTTGAAGTCGGACAGACGCACGATCACGGGCTTCGGATAGAACGCCGCGGCGATCGTCGCGACGCCTTCCGTCAGCTTGTCGACGTAGAACTGGCGCGGCGACGCGTGACCGCGCGCGACGCTCTCGACCGCCTTCTTCAGATCCTGGTCGATGTTCGGGTACTCGAGGATCGCCTTCGGGTGCACGCCGATGTTGTTGTTGATGATGAACTCGAGACGTGCGAGGCCAACACCACCGTTCGGCAGTTGCGAGAAGTCGAACGCGAGCTGAGGGTTGCCGACGTTCATCATGATCTTGACCGGGATTTCCGGCAGTTCGCCGCGCTGCACTTCCGTGACTTCCGTCTCGAGCAGCCCGTCGTAGATCTTGCCTTCGTCGCCTTCCGCGCACGAAACCGTGACGAGCGCGCCGTCCTTCAACACGTCGGTCGCGTCGCCGCAGCCGACGACTGCCGGCACGCCCAGCTCACGCGCGATGATCGCCGCGTGGCAGGTTCGGCCGCCACGGTTCGTGACGATCGCCGCCGCACGCTTCATCACCGGCTCCCAGTTCGGGTCGGTCATGTCCGCCACCAGCACGTCGCCCGGCTGCACGCGTTCCATTTCCGACGGATCCTGGATCACGCGCACGGGGCCCGCGCCGATCTTCTGGCCGATCGCACGACCCGTCGCCAACACCTGAGACTGGCCCTTCAGCTTGAAGCGCTGCTCGGCCTTGCCGGTCGCCTGGCTCTTCACCGTTTCGGGACGCGCCTGCAGGATGAAGATCTTGCCGTCGCGGCCGTCCTTGCCCCACTCGATGTCCATCGGACGCTGGTAGTGCTTCTCGATGATGACCGCGTACTTCGCCAGCTCGATCACGTCTTCGTCGGTGATCGAGTAGCGGTTGCGCTGCTCGTGCGGCACGTCGACCGTCTTCACGCGGCCCGGCTCGCCCGGCTGCGTGAATTCCATCTTGATCAGCTTCGAGCCGATCGAGCGGCGGATGATCGGGTACTTGTCCTGCGCGAGCGTCGTCTTGAACACGTAGAACTCGTCCGGGTTCACGGCACCCTGCACGACGGTTTCGCCCAGGCCATAGCTCGACGTGATGAACACGGCGTCCTTGAAGCCCGATTCGGTGTCGATAGTGAACATCACGCCGGCCGCGCCGACGTCCGAGCGGACCATGCGCTGCACGCCGGCCGACAGCGCGACTTCCGCGTGCGTGAAGCCCTTGTGCACGCGGTACGAGATCGCGCGGTCGTTGTACAGCGACGCGAACACGTGCTTCATGCGATCGAGCACGTCGTCGATGCCGACGACGTTCAGGTACGACTCCTGCTGGCCGGCGAACGACGCGTCGGGCAGGTCTTCCGCGGTCGCGGACGAACGCACGGCGAACGACAGCTCGCCCGGCGAGCCGTTCTTCAGGATTTCGAACTGTGCGCGGATTTCCTGCTCGAGACGTGCCTGCAGCGGTGCATCGACGATCCACTTGCGGATTTCGGCACCGGCTTCGGCGAGCGCCTTCACGTCGTCGATGTCGAGCGACTCGAGACGCTTGGCGATGCGATCGGTCAGATCGTTGTGCTTGAGGAAATCACGGAATGCGAGCGCGGTCGTGGCGAAACCGGTGGGTACGCGAACGCCTGCTTCGGAAAGCTGGCTGATCATCTCGCCGAGCGACGCATTCTTGCCGCCCACGATCTCCACATCGGTCATCCGCAACTGCTCGAACGGGATTACATACGCCTGGTCCTTTGCGACGTTTGCTGCGTTAGTCATACAAGCCCCTAAGTGTGAAAAAAATGCTCGATTGCGCAAGTGGGCTCGGACGCGGGCGCTTGCAAAAAGGCGCGGCGCGTCTTGCGCAACCTGTTGGAGAAACAATCGCAGCGGCGAAAATCTTCCGACCCGATTTGCAAAAATCCCGGCAGAAGGACGATATATTCAGACAAATCGTCGAACTTGCCGGGAGTTTTAGATCGATCACGGCAAGCCCGAGGTGCCGTTCGCACCCTGCCCCCGCAATTGCTTATCCAACAGGTTGCCGCTATTCTACCGTGCCGGCTGCCGGATGTGGCGCGACCTTGTCACTGCGTCTGGAGGTGAACCTCCAGCCGCCCGCGCAACCGCCCTTCACGTTCGACGCCCAGATTCATGCTGCCTACCGTTTTCATCGTCTCCGACGGCACCGGGATCACTGCCGAAACCTTCGCGCACTCGATCCTCTCCCAGTTCGACCAGAAATTCCGCCTCGTGCGCTTGCCGTTCGTCGACTCGCTCGACAAGGCCTTTGCGACCGTCGAGAAGATCAACGAAGCCGCGGTGCACGACGGCCGCCGCGCGATCGTGTTCACGACGCTCGTCGACAGCGAGTCGAACGACATCGTCAAGCGCTCGAACGCGCTCGTGCTGGACATGTTCCAGCGCTTCGTCGAGCCGCTCGAGCAGGAACTGGAACTGAAATCGAGCCACGCGATGGGCCGCGGCCACCAGAATGCCGATACCGAGGAATACAAGACGCGGATCGAGGCGATCAACTTCTCGCTCGCGCACGACGACGGCCAGTCGAACCGCAACCTGTCGGAGGCAGACGTGATCCTGGTCGGCGTGTCACGCAGCGGCAAGACGCCGACGAGCCTGTATCTCGCGATGCAGTACGGCGTGAAGGCAGCCAACTATCCGCTGATTCCGGAAGACTTCGAGCGCGGCAAGCTGCCGTCGGCGCTGTCGCCGCATCGCGACAAGCTGTTCGGGCTGTCGATCGACCCGCAACGCCTGTCGGAGATTCGCAACGAGCGCCGCCCGGGCAGCAAGTACGCGGCGCCGGAGAATTGCCGCTACGAGATCAACGAGGCCGAGGCGATGATGCGTCGCGAAGGGATCAAGTGGCTGTCGTCGACGCACAAGTCGATCGAGGAGATCGCGACGACGATCCTGCAGGAAATCCGTCTCGACCGGCAGTCGTACTGACGACTTGCCCGCCGGCGCGGCGGCCAGGCCGCCGCCAGAAGCAGAAAGGCCGCGTCGAACGCGGCCTTTTTTCATGGGCGGGATACGCGCGCGGGCAACGCCGTGCGTCACGTCGCCATGTCACGCGCGCCGCTGCTGCCGCACCTGCTCGAACAGGCACACCGCCGCCGCCGCCGCGACGTTCAGCGACTCCATGCCGCCCGGCTGCGGGATCGTCACGCGATGCGTGGCCGCGTCGCGCCAGAACGCCGACACGCCAGCGCCCTCGTTGCCGAACACCCATGCAACGGGCCCGGCCAGATCGCAGTCGTAGACTGCCTGCGCGCCGTGCGAATCGGTCAGCGCGACCGGCACGTCGAGGCGCGCGGCGAGCGCGTCCGGTTCGACATCCTCGTGGATCGACAGCAGGAAATGCGCGCCCATCGCCGAACGCAACACCTTCGACGACCACGCGTAGGCGGTGCCCGGCGCGCAGAATACGTGCCGCACGCCGGCCGCCGCCGCGCTGCGCAGGATCGAGCCGACGTTGCCGGCGTCCTGCACGCCGTCGAGCACGACCGACGTGTGCGTGACGCGCTCCGGCAGCGGCTGCGCGGGCCGCTCGACGAGCAACAGGAAACCGACGCCGCTGACCACGTTCGACAGTTGCCCGAACAATGCGTCGGGCAGCGTGACGACCCGCTGCGCGTCGACACGCGCGATGATTGCCTGCGCTTCGTCGTGCGCGAGCGCGCCTTCGGTCGCGACGCACAGCTCGGGTGTCGCGCCCGTATCGAGATACGCGCTGGCGAGGTGAAAACCCTCGAGCAGCGCCTGGCCGCCCCGCCGCTGCTGGGACGTCGACCCCGCGAGCGCCTTCAGGCGCTTGTACAGCGGGTTGTCGCGGGAAGTGATGCTTTTCATCGAATCAGGTCGAGTGCCGCACGCACCGGCGCGAACGAGCGTCGATGGACCTCGCACGGGCCGTGCTCGCGCAGCGCGGCAAGATGTTTCTCGGTGCCGTAGCCGGCATGCACGTTGAAGCCATATACCGGGAAGCGTTCGTGCAGGTCGACGAGCATGCGGTCGCGCGTGACCTTCGCGAGGATCGATGCAGCCGAAATGCTCGGCACGAGCGCGTCGCCGCTGACGATCGCCTCGGCACGCACCGTCAGTGTCGGACAGCGGTTGCCGTCGATCTGCGCGAGCGTCGGCAGCACCGACAGGCCTTCGACGGCCCGCTTCATCGCGAGCATCGTCGCGTGCAGGATGTTGAGCGTATCGATCTCGTCGACGCTCGCCGAAGCGACGCAATACGCGCGCGAGCGCGCGACGATCAGGTCGTACAGCGCGTCGCGCTTCTTCGCGGACAACGCCTTCGAATCGTCGAGCCCGTCGATCGGCTGCGCGGGATCGAGGATCACCGCGGCGGCGACCACCGGCCCCGCAAGCGGGCCGCGGCCCGCTTCGTCGACGCCGCAGACGATCTCGTCGGGCCGGCTGAAGTCGAAGCCGCCCTGCACGTCGATCGACGCGCGGCGGCGTGGTGCACGGGCTGCCGTCATGCGCGCCCCCTCCGTTGCTCGAGTACGCGCACGACCGCTTCGGCCGCTTTCGCGGCCGTGTTCTGCCGCAGCGAGAGATGCATTTCGGTAAACACTTCGGTCAGCGTGCGACGGTTCGCGTCGTCGCGCAGCTGCGTGAGCGTCGCATCGGCGAGCGCCTCGGGCGTCGCGAAATGCTGCAGCAGCTCGGGCACGACGAAGCGCCCCGCCAGAATGTTCGGCAAGCCGACGTACGGCAAGTAGCCCTGCCGGCGCATGATCTGCCCGGTCAACCAGGGCACCTTGTACGAGATCACCATCGGCTTCTTCAACAGCGCGGCTTCCAGCGTGACAGTGCCACTCTTCACGAGAATCGCGTCGGCGGCCGTCATCGCGACCTGCGAGCGGCCGTCGGTGATCGTCAGCGCGAGCTGCGGATGCGCGTCGACGAGCGGCTGCAGCAGTTCGCGCAGCGCAGGCGTCGCCGCCGGCATCACGAACCTCACGCCGGGCTCGCGCTGCTGCATCAGCGCCATCGCCGCGAAGAACGTCGGGCCGATCAGTCCGATCTCCGAGCGCCGGCTGCCCGGCAACACCGCGATCACGGGGCCGTCCGCGGGCAAACCCAGCGCGATGCGCGCGCCATGCGTGTCGGGCTCGAGCGGAATCTCGTCGGCAAGCGGATGGCCGACATACGTCGACGCGACGCCCGCCTTGTCGAGGATCGCCGGTTCGAACGGGAACAGGCACAGCATGTGGTCGACGGACTTCGCGATCTTCTTGATCCGCCCCCCGCGCCATGCCCAGATCGACGGGCACACGAAGTGGATCGACGGGATGCCCGCGTCGCGCGCCGCCTGCTCCACGTTGAAGTTGAAGTCGGGCGCGTCGATGCCGATGAATGCGTCGGGCCGCTCCGCGAGCAGCTGGCGCTTCAGTTCGCCGCGAATCCGAAGGATTTCGGGAATCTGGCCCAGCGCCTCGACGTAGCCGCGCACCGTCAGCTTGTCCATCTGCCAGTGCGAGTCGAAGCCGTGCGCGAGCATCCGCTGCCCGCCGATCCCGTAGTAGCGGGTCGACGCGGGCAGCCGCTCTTGAAGCCCGCCGAGCAGCGACGCCGCGAGCAGATCGCCCGACGGCTCGCCGGCCACCATCGCGAGCCGGAGCTGATTGGTCGGGAGCGACATCGCTTAGCGGATGATGCCGCGTTGGGACGCGTCGATGAACGCGACGAGCGCGCCAACCGCGGCGTCGCCTTCGCCGCCCGCGGCCGCCAGCTCGCGCAACTGCACCTTCGCTTCCTCGAGCGACAGGCCGTTCTTGTACAGCAGGCGGTACGCGCTGCGCAGCGCCGAGATCGCGTCGGGCGAGAAACCGCGCCGGCGCAGGCCTTCGACGTTGATGCCGTGCGGCTCGGCCTTGTTGCCGGCCGCGATCACGAACGGCGGCACGTCCTGCACGAGCGCCGAGGCGCCGCCCAGCATCGAGTGCGCACCGATGCGCACGAACTGGTGCACGCCCGACATCCCGCCGACGATCGCCCAGTCGCCGATCTCGACGTGACCGGCCATCTGCGCGTTGCTCGACAGGATCACGTTGTTGCCGACGCGGCAGTCATGACCGATGTGCACATAGGCCATGATCCAGTTGTCGTCGCCGAGCGTCGTCACGCCGACGTCCTGCACAGTGCCGGTGTGGATCGTCGTGAATTCGCGGATCGTGTTGCGGTTGCCGATCACGAGCTTCGTCGGCTCGTCCTTGTACTTCATGTCCTGCGGACGGCCACCGACCGATGCGTAATGGCCGATGCGGTTGTCCTCGCCGAGCGTCGTGTGACCTTCGATCACGCTGTGCGAGCCGATCGTCGTACGCGCGCCGATCGTGACGTGCGGCCCGACGATCGCGTACGGCCCGATCTCGACGGACTCGTCGATCTGCGCGCCCGGTTCGACGATCGCGGTAGGATGAATCCTGGTCATGCGCCGTTGCCTCTCGATGTGATGTGTCGCGTTGCCCGCGTTACGTTACCCATGCGTGCCGCGTCGCTCAGGGCGCCGCGTCGGCCGTCTTGACCGTGCACATCAATTCGGCTTCCGCCGCGACCTTGCCGTCCACTTCCGCCACAGCCTTGAACTTCCAGATGCCGCGGATGTAGCGTTCGAACGTCACGTTCAGAATCAGCTGGTCGCCCGGTTCGACCACACGCTTGAAGCGCGCGCCGTCGATGCCGACGAAGTAGTACAGCGTGTTCTCCGGATCCTTCGGCTGCTCTTCCGCGAACGTCAGCAGCGCGGCCGCCTGAGCGAGCGCCTCGAGGATCAGCACACCCGGCATCACCGGCCGCTTCGGGAAGTGCCCCTGGAAGAACGGCTCGTTGATCGACACGTTCTTCAGCGCTTTGATTCCCTTGTGCGGCTCGAGTTCGAGCACGCGATCGACGAGCAGAATCGGGTAGCGATGCGGCAGCAGCGTGAGGATCTTGTGGATGTCGAGATTGATTTTTTCAGTGCTCATGATGGTTCGTCTCACGCAGAAGCTGCGCGGTGGTGATGCAAAGGCTGAAGCGGGCCGCCGCGCGGCCCAGTCTGGCAAACCGGGCCGGATGCGCTGGCCGTGCCCGGTTCGTGGTCTCGCATGGTGTCGGTCAGGCGTCCGTGCCGCCCTGGGCGGCCAGCGCGGTTTCGAGCGCCTTGATGCGGTCGCGCAGCTTGTCGAGGTTGCGCACGAGCGCGGCGCTCTTGTTCCATTCGCCGTGGTCGACGGCCGGGAACGCGCTCGTGTAGATGCCTGCCTTCGGAAGCGACTTCGACACGCCCGAATTCGCGGTGATGATGACATAGTCGCCAAGCGTCACGTGGCCGGCGATCCCGGCCGCGCCGCCGATCATGCAGTGGCGGCCGATCGTCGTGCTGCCCGCGATGCCCGCCTTGCCGGCGATCACCGTGTAGGCACCGATCCGGCAGTTGTGGGCGATCTGCACCTGATTGTCGATCTTCACGCATTCCTCGATGACGGTGTCCGCCATCGCGCCGCGATCGATCGTCGTGTTCGCGCCGATCTCGACGTCCGGGCCGACCGACACGCCGCCGACCTGCGGGATCTTGACCCAGCTGCCGGTGCGCGCCTCGCCTTCGCCGACGAAATCCGGCGCGAAGCCGAACCCGTCGGAACCGATCACGGCACCCGAATGGATGATCGCGCGCGGGCCGATCTTGCAACCGTGGTACACCGATGCGTTCGGATACAGATGCGAACCCGCGCCGATCGTCGTGCCGCGGCCGACGAACACGTTCGCGTCGAGCTGCACGCCGTCCTCGATCACCGCGCCGGCCTCGATCGTCACGTGCGGACCGATCACCGCGCTCGCGGCGACCTGCGCGGCCGGATCGATCGTCGCGCTCGGATGCACGCCAGCCGCGCGCGGCGGCGTGGCGAGATCGATGAACATCTGCGCGACGCGCGCGAAGTACGCGTACGGATTCGGCGTCACGATGAAATTGCGGGAGCCGGCAATCCGGCCATCAGCGGCCGCGCCCAGCTTTTCGAGATCCTTCGGCGCGATCAGTACCGCGCCGGCGCGGGTCGACTCGACCTGCGACAGGTACTTCGGATTCGCGAGAAACGCGAGCTGCTGAGGGCCTGCCTGGTCGAGCGGCGCGAGGCCGCCCACCTTGCACTGGGCGTCGCCGACGATCTCGCCGCCGAACCGCTTTACGAGTGCCTCAAGCGTCAATGCCATTCGTCGTCTGCTCCGTTCAGTTCGTCGAGCCGGACGCGAGCGCCTTGAGCACCTTGTCGGTGATGTCGATGCGCGGGCTGACGTACACGGCTTCCTGCACGATCAGGTCGTAATTCTGCTGCTCGGCGATCTGCTTGATGACCTTGTTCGCGCGCTCCAGCACCGCCGCGAGTTCCTCGTTGCGGCGCTGGTTCAGATCTTCGCGAAACTCGCGCTGCTTGCGCTGGAAGTCGGTATCGAGCTGCGCGAGATCGCGCTGCTTCTGCGCGCGATCGGCCGCCGACAGCGACGCACCGCTCTTGTCCAGCGAATCGGACATCGACTTCAGGCGCGCCGCGAGATCCTGCAGATCCTTGTCGCGCTTCGCGAACTCGGCTTCGAGCTTCGTCTGCGCCGCCTTGGCGGGGGCCGACTCGCGCAGGATCCGATCCGAATTGACCGCCGCGATGCGGGCGACGTCCTGAGCATGTGCCGTCGCCGCGCCCAAGGCCAGCGCAACGGTCAGCGCACACATCACTCGTTTCGAAAACTTACCGGTTAGCAAAATTACCCTCTCGTTGCTGTTGTCTTGCGTTCGATCAGAACGCCGTCCCGATCTGGAACTGGAATTTCTGGTATTGGTCGCCTTCATGCTTCTGCAGCGGGAAGCCGAGGCTCAGCTTCAGCGGGCCGATCGGCGAGATCCACGCGAGACCCACACCGTAGCCGTAACGCAGGCCGTTCGCGCCGGTACTCGTGCCGCCCGGCGCATTGCCCCACACGTTACCGCCGTCGAGGAACGTGAACACGCGCAGCGTGCGATCGTAGCCGGTGCCCGGCAGCGGGAACGTCAGCTCGATGTTGCCGACCACCATCTTCGAACCGCCGATCGGATCGTTCGTCTTCGTGTCGCGCGGGCCCAGCGAGCTCGGCTCGTAGCCACGCACGGAGCCGATACCGCCCGCGTAGTAGTTCTTGAAGATCGGGTACGGGTTGCCGATACCGTTGCCGTAGCCGCCTTGCAGGTTCAGGCCCAGGATGAAGCCGCGCGAGAACGAATAGTAGTACTGCGCCTGCAGGTCGGCCTTGTAGTACTGGATCTTGCCGACCGGCACGCCGTATTCGACGTTCGCCTGCGTGAAGTAGCCGCGGCTCGGGATCAGCGCGCTGTCACGCGCGTCGCGCGACCACGCGACCGTCAGCGGCACCGTGTTCGACACGCGGCCGAACTCGTTCACGTAATCCTGGTAGCTCTGCGGCGTGTTCGAGTCGACGTCGAGACGGTTCTGCTCGAAGCCCGCGCCGAAGTAGACGGTGTCGACTTCCGAGAACGGGATGCCGAACTTCAGGTTGCCGCCCGCGCTGATGATCCGGAAGCTCGAGCTCGTCGAATAGTAGAGCGGCTGGTATGTGCGGTAGTAGACGTCCGTGATCCGCTTGATGCCGTCGACCGTGAAGTACGGGTCGACCTGCGTGACGGTCAGCGTGCGGTAGCTCTTCGCGGTGTTGACGTTCACCGACAGGCTCGTGCCCGAGCCGAACACGTTGTCCTGCGACACGCCGGCCGACAGCACCACCTTGTCCGTCGACGAGAAGCCCGCGCCCAGCGTGATCGCGCCGGTCGGCTTTTCATCGACCTTCACGTTCACGTCGACCTGGTCGTTCGTGCCTTCGACGGGCACCGTCGTCACGTCCACGTTGGTGAAGTAGCCAAGACGGTTCACGCGGTCCTTCGACAGCGCGAGGCGGTTCGAATCGAACCATGAGCTTTCGAGCTGGCGCATTTCGCGGCGCACGACTTCGTCACGCGTACGCGTGTTGCCGACCACGTTGATGCGGCGCACGTACACGCGACGGCTCGGATCGACGACGAGATTCAGGTTCACCTTGTGGTTTGCCTGGTCGATGTCCGGCTGCGCGTTGACGGTCGCGAATGCATAGCCGTATTCGCCGAGCTTGTCGACGATCGACTTCGTCGTCTGCTGCAGCTTTTCGGCCGAGAAGCGATCGCCCGGCTTGATCTTGATCAGCTTGTTCAGTTCGGCTTCGCGGTCGAGCAGGTTGCCCGACAGCTTGATGCCCGACACCGTGTACGGCTCGCCTTCGTGCAGCGTGACCGTCAGGTACATGTCCTTCTTGTCGGGCGAGATCGACACCTGGGTCGACTCGATGTTGAACTCGAGGTAGCCGCGGTTCAGGTAGTACGAGCGAACGGCTTCGAGGTCGCCCGTGAGCTTTTCCTTCGAGTACAGGTCGTTCTTCGTGTACCAGGAGAACCAGTTCGGCGTCGACAGCTGCATCTCGTCGCGCAGCGCGCTCGTGCTGAACGCCTTGTTGCCGATGAAGTTGATCTGGCGGATCTTCGCGCTCGGGCCTTCGGCGACCGCGAACAGGATCGACACGCGGTTCGCGTCGACCGGCGTGACCGTCGTCTTGACCTCGGCCGCATAGAAGCCGCGCGTCAGGTACTGACGCTTGAGCTCCTGCTCCGCCTTGTCGACGAGCGCCTTGTCGTAGTAGCGGCCGTCGGCCAGACCCACCGCGCGCAGCGCCTTCGTCAGGTTGTCCTTGTCGAATTCCTTCGTGCCGGTGAAGTCGATCGACGCGATGGCCGGACGCTCCTGCACCTGCACGATCACGACGTTGCCCTGGGTGGCAATGCGCACGTCGTTGAAGAAACCCGTGGCGTACAGCGCGCGGATTGCTTCGGATGCCTTGTCGTCGGTGAAGGTATCGCCCTGCTTGATCGGCAGGTAGGCGAACACCGAACCCGCTTCGACGCGCTGCAACCCCTCGATCTTGATGTCTTGCACCACGAACGGTGCCGCTGCATGCGCCGCGAGGCCGTGCGCGGCGAGCGCGGCCGCTGCAACTGTCTTAGGTACAAAGCGATGAGGTTTGAACAACGTGCATCCCCAATATTTAGCTGCATCAAATCAGGCGGCGGCCGACTGGCCGCCGCCTGACGCTTCAGAAATGGATTAACCGAGCCAGGTCGTTGAACAGCGCGATCGCCGACAACGCGACGATGCAGATCAACCCGGCTCTTTGCAGAATCAGCTGCCAACGCTCCGAGACGGCTTTCCCGGTCGCGGCTTCAACCAGATAATATAACAGATGCCCCCCGTCCAAAACGGGAATCGGCAGCAAGTTCAGCACCCCGAGGCTAATGCTGACAAGGGCGAGGAACGACAGGAAGGCCGACGGACCGAGCCGCGCGCTCTTGCCGGCGTAGTCGGCGATCGTCACCGGGCCGGACAGATTCTTCAGCGACGCATCGCCCGTGATCATCCGTCCGAACATCTTCAACGAGTAAACCGCGATGTCCCACGTGCGGTGCGCGCCGAGCCGCAGACTCTCGATCGGCCCATAGCGCACGTCGACCGACGGCGTGTGCATCGACAGCGCCGCGCCGATACGGCCGATCTGCTGCCCCGTTTCATCGTCGCGCTGCGCCTGCGGCACGATCGACACCGTCCGGGCGGCACCGCCACGCTCGACCTGCAGTTCGACCGCCTGGCCCGCATGGTGCTTCACGGCGTCGATGAAGCGCGATGCGCCGCCGATCGGATTGCCGTCGAGCGCCAGCAGCTTGTCGCCGGCCTTCAGGCCCGCCTGCTCGGCCGCGCTGCCGGGCTGCACCGACGCCACCGACAGCGTGCCGCCGCCGGTCTCGAAGCCCAGGTGCATCATGAAATCGTCGTCGAGCTGGCTTTCGGGAACATTGCGCAGGTCGACGCGGAAGTCGAACGTCGACGCGCCGCCGTCGCGCGCGCCGAGCACGACCTCGCGATGATCGAACGCGGCGGACAGCAGCTTCCAGCGCAGGTCCGACCACGAGCGCACCGGCACGGCCTCTCCACCTTGCGCGTCACCTACGCGCGCGTCGCGGATCGACACGATCGTCTCGCCGCCGTCGAAGCCCGCGCGGGCGGCCACCGTGCCGGCGGCCGGCGGCGCGAGCACCGCGGCCGGCTCGGTCACACCAGTTGCGAATACGACGGAAAACAGGGCGATTGCCAACAGGAAGTTCGCGATCGGGCCCGCGGCGACGATCGCGATGCGCTTGAACACCGATTGCCGGTTGAACGCCTGATCAAGTTCCTCGGGCTTGACGCCCGCCCCCGGCTCGCGCTCGTCGAGCATCTTCACGTAACCGCCGAGCGGCAACGCCGAGAGCGTCCATTCGGTGCCCGTCCTGCGGCTGACCCAGCGCGCGACGGGCTGGCCGAAACCGATCGAGAAACGCAGCACCTTCACGCCGCACCAGCGCGCGACGCGATAATGTCCGTACTCATGCACGACGACCAGCACCCCGATCGCCACCGCAAACGCGATCAGTTCGACCAGCACGTTCATGAGCACCTCATTCAGACAGCGCGCTCCACGCGTGGCGCAGGCGCTTTCGCAATGATCTCGGCGGCGAGGCGGCGTGCCTCGGCGTCCGCCGCAAGGACGTCTTCGAGCCCGTTCGGGTTACGGTTCGGCAGTGCGTTGAGCACCGCATCGACCGTCGCCGCGATCGCCATGAAGCCGATCCGGCGCTCGAGAAATGCTTCGACCGCGATTTCGTTCGCCGCGTTCAACGCGGCGCTCGCGATACCGCCCTCCTCAAGCGCCTTCAGCGCCAGTGCGAGGCACGGGAAGCGCGTGTAGTCGGGCTTCTCGAACGACAGCTGGGCGATCTGCGCGAGGTCGAGCTGGTCGACACCGGCGTCGACGCGCTCCGGGAACGCGAGCGCGTGCGCGATCGGCGTGCGCATGTCGGGGTTGCCGAGCTGCGCGAGCACCGAGCCGTCGCGGTACGACACGAGCGAATGGATCACGCTCTGCGGGTGGATCAGCACGTCGATCCGGTCGCCCGGCAGGCCGAAGATCCAGTGCGCCTCGATGACTTCGAGGCCCTTGTTCATCATCGTCGCGGAATCGACGGAAATCTTGCGGCCCATCACCCAGTTCGGGTGCTTGCATGCTTCGTCCGGCGTCACGTCGACGAGCGTGGCCGGCTCACGCGTGCGGAACGGGCCGCCCGACGCGGTCAGGATGATCTTCGAGATCCCGCCGTGCTCGTTCTCGTTGCGCGGCATGCACTGGAAGATCGCGTTGTGTTCGCTGTCGACCGGCAGCAGGATCGCGCCATGGTCGCGCACGGCGTCCATGAAGATCGCGCCCGACATCACGAGCGATTCCTTGTTCGCGAGCAGGATGCGCTTGCCGGCGCGCGCGGCCGCGAGGCTCGACGCGAGGCCGGCCGCGCCGACGATCGCGGCGACGACCGTATCGCAGCCGTCGCTCTTCGACACGTCGACGAGCGCCTGCGGCCCGTACAGCACCGTGGTCTTGCTGCCCGACGCGCGCAGTTTCGCCTCGACGTGCGCCGCCGTGTTCGCATCGCCGACCACCGCGATTTCGGGTGCGAAGCGCAGGCACTGCTCGACGAGCTTGTCGCCGTTGCGGTGCGCGGTCAACGCGTAGACCGAGAAACGCTCGGGATGGCGGGCGACCACGTCGAGCGTGCTGTCTCCGATCGAGCCCGTGGAACCGAGCAGTGTCAGACGTTTTTGCATAGCAGAAATAGTGGTTTAACCAAGCAGCAGCATTGCGAGCGGCAGCACCGGCAACAGCGCGTCGACGCGGTCGAGCACACCACCGTGACCGGGCAGCAAGCCGCTCGAATCCTTCACGCCCGCCTGACGCTTGAGCAACGACTCGAACAGGTCGCCGATCACGCTGTAGACGACCAGCAGCGTCAGCGCGGCCCACGCGCCGGGCATCCCGTAGCGCGCGGCGAATGCGGAAAACAGGGTCGGCTCGAACCAGTGCGCGGCCATCGCGACACCCGCGACGACCATCACGACAAGCCAGCCGCCGATCGCGCCTTCCCAGCTCTTGCCGGGACTGATCGTAACGGCCAGTTTACGCTTTCCGAAGGCCTTGCCCGCGGAGTATGCGCCGATATCGGCCAGCCAGACGACCAGAAGCAGCGACAGCACGAACGCAACGCCCTGCGCACGCGCCGCGACGACCGCGTGCCAGCAGGCTGCGAACACCACGAGCCCGGCCGCGAGCAGGAACGGCCGCCACACGCCGCCCGCGAGCTCCGGCTTGCGCCGCAGCGAGAACGGGCCGACCAGCAGCCAGAACACGCCCGCCGCCATGAAAAGGGGACGAGACGAAGCGGCTTCGACGCCGAGCGGCGCGGTCGCCGCGAGCGCCAGCGCCGCGACGATCGCGTAGACGACGGAACCGGTCGCGCCGAGCTTGAGCAGGCGCGCCCACTCCCACGCGGCGAACACGAGCACGACGCCGATCAGCGCGCCGAACGCGGCGAGCGGCGCGAACAGCGTCACCGGCAGCAACACTGCCAGCATCACGACCGCCGTGATCACACGGGTCTTCAGCATGAAAGGGAGTCGGCGTTCTGCGATTGTGGTTCGAGCTGCGCGCTGGTGCGCCCGAAACGGCGCTCGCGCTCGGTATACGACGCGATCGCGTCGGCCAGCGCCGCGCCGTCGAAGTCCGGCCAGTATTTGTCGGTGAAATAGAATTCGGCGTATGCGAGCTGCCACAACAGGAAATTGCTGACGCGCTGCTCGCCGCCGGTGCGGATGAAGAGATCGGGCTCCGGCGCGTAGGCCATCGCCAGGTGCGGCGCGAACGCGTCTTCGGTCACGTCGACCTCGCGGCCTTCGCGCACGGCCTGCTCGACGAGCTTCTTCGTCGCCTGCAGGATGTCCCAGCGGCCGCCGTAGTTCGCGGCGATCGTCAGGGTGAGACGGGTGTTGCGCGCCGTCTTGGTTTCGGCGCGGCGGATCAGTTCGCGGATGCGCGGCTCGAAGCGCTCGAGATCGCCCACCACCCGTAGACGGATCCCGTTCGCA
Organism: Burkholderia sp. AW49-1; assembly: GCF_053427845.1. Taxonomy (NCBI): domain Bacteria; kingdom Pseudomonadati; phylum Pseudomonadota; class Betaproteobacteria; order Burkholderiales; family Burkholderiaceae; genus Burkholderia; species Burkholderia sp. AW49-1. The sequence continues at coordinate 100,751 of NZ_JBSAXF010000015.1, forward strand.
TGCAGCTTGCCGATCTCGCGCTCGAGCGCGGTGATGAACAGCCGCATCAGGAACGACACTTCGTCGTTCGGCCGGCGCCAGTTTTCCGAACTGAACGCGAACAGTGTCAGGTATTCGACGCCGGCGCGCGCGCAACCTTCGACCACCGCCCGCACGGCATCCACGCCGCGGGTGTGCCCCGCAACGCGCGGCAAGCGGCGTTCGGTCGCCCAACGGCCGTTGCCGTCCATGATGATCGCGATATGACGCGGCACGGCGCCGACGTCAGGCACGCGAACGGTAGAGCTGGTATAGGTCATGGCCGTTGAGACAGTAATGCGGGAAGAAGGCGGCGCGCGAGGACGGTCGTCAGACCGTCATGATCTCGGCTTCCTTGCTCTGCACGAGCTTGTCGACTTCGGTAACGTGCTTGTCGGTCAGCTTCTGCACGTCGTCGCTCGCACGGCGCTCGTCGTCTTCCGAGATTTCCTTGTCCTTCACGAGCTTCTTGAGCGCCTCGTTCGCGTCGCGGCGCAGGTTGCGGATCGCGACCTTGGCCGTTTCGCCTTCGCTCTTGACCACCTTGGTCAGTTCGCGGCGGCGCTCTTCCGTCAGCGCGGGCATCGGCACGCGGATCAGGTCGCCGGCCGTCGCCGGGTTCAGGCCGAGATCGGCTTCGCGGATGGCCTTCTCGACCTTCGCGACCATGTTCTTTTCCCACGGCTGCACGCCGATCGTGCGTGCGTCGACGAGCGTCAGGTTCGCAACCTGCGAGATCGGCACCATCGAACCGTAATAGTCGACCTGCACGTGATCGAGCAGACCGGTGTGCGCACGGCCCGTACGGATCTTCGCCAGATCGTTCTTGAACGCTTCGATCGAGCGCTGCATCTTCTGCTCTACGCCCTTCTTGACATCAGCGACACTCATTTCAACCTCCAAACCTTCCAACCTTCAAAGAACGCGGGCCCCGCCCGGCGCGCCACGCACCGCAGCCGGCGACCCACGCCGCTTGCCCGCACCCGCGGGAGTTTACACGTGGACGAGCGTACCTTCGTCCTCGCCCAGCACGATACGCTTGAGCGCGCCCGGCTTGTTGATCGAAAACACGCGAATCGGCAGCTTCTGGTCGCGGCACAGCGCGAAGGCCGTCGCGTCCATCACCTGCAGATTGCGGCTGATCGCCTCGTCGAAGCTGATCGTCGTGTAGCGCGTGGCCGACGGATCCTTCTTCGGATCGGCAGAATATACGCCATCGACCTTGGTCGCCTTCAGTACGACCTCGGCGCCCACTTCCGAACCGCGCAGCGCGGCGGCCGTGTCCGTCGTGAAGAACGGGTTGCCCGTGCCGGCCGCGAAGATCACGACCTTGCCTTCCTCGAGCTGGCGGATCGCACGGGGCCGGATGTACGGCTCGACGACCTGGTCCATGCGCAGCGCGGACTGCACTCGCGCGACGATGCCGGCGTGGCGCATCGCGTCCTGCAGCGCCAGCGCGTTCATCATCGTCGCCAGCATCCCCATGTAGTCGGCCGTCGCGCGGTCCATGCCGGCCGCGCCACCCGCGACACCGCGGAAAATGTTACCGCCGCCGATCACGACCGCGAGTTGCGTGCCGAGACCCACGACTTCGGCGATATCCGCCACCATCCGCTCGATCGTCGCGCGATTGATGCCGAAGGCATCGTCGCCCATCAGCGCTTCGCCGGAGAGTTTGAGGAGGACGCGTTTATAGGCATTGGACATAGGGGCTTCCGAGCGACGAGAGGATGACAACCACGAACTGTAGGGGCGAAATACTGATTCGGGCAAGCGCCGACGGTCGGACGGGGGCTCCCGGCCGGCCGGCGGCGCCGCCGGCCGCGGCGGAGCGGACGCCCGCCGCGGATACTGCCTGACTGCTTACTGCTGCTTTGCTGCTGCGACTTGCGCGGCCACTTCGGCGGCGAAGTCGTCCTGGCGCTTCTCGATGCCTTCGCCGACGACGAACAGCGCGAACTTCTGCACTGCCGCATTCGCTGCCTTCAGCATCTGCTCGATCGTCTGCTTGTCGTTCTTCACGAACGTCTGGTTCAGCAGCGACACTTCCTTCAGGTACTTCTGGACGCTGCCGTCGACCATCTTCGCGACGATTTCAGCCGGCTTGCCCGATTCGGCAGCCTTCTGCTCGGCGACACGGCGCTCCGTCTCGATCAGTTCCGCCGGCACGTCGGCCGACGACAGCGCGACCGGCTTCATCGCGGCGATGTGCATCGCGACGTCCTTGCCGACCTGCTCTTCCGCACCCGTGTACTCGACGATCACGCCGATACGCGCGCCGTGCAGGTACGTTGCGATCTTGTTCGCGGTTTCGAAACGGACGAAACGGCGGATCGACACGTTTTCGCCGATCTTGCCGATCAGTGCCAGACGCACTGCGTCGACCGTCGAGCCCTCGAGCGGCAGTGCCGACAGCGCTGCCACGTCGGCCGGGTTTTGCGTCGCAACGAGTTCCGCAACCGTCTTCGAGAATGCGAGGAAGTCGTCGTTCTTCGCGACGAAGTCGGTTTCGCAGTTCAGTTCGACCAGCGCGCCCGCGTTGCCGCCGACGAACGATGCGACGACGCCCTCAGCCGTCACGCGCGATGCCGCCTTGCTCGCCTTGTTGCCGAGCTTCACGCGCAGCAGCTCTTCAGCCTTGGCCAGATCGCCATCAGCTTCCGTCAGCGCCTTCTTGCACTCCATCATCGGTGCGTCGGTCTTTGCGCGCAGTTCTGCCACCATGCTTGCGGTAATTGCCGCCATCATTCGCTCCTTGAGTCTGTATTCACAACGCCGCCCGCTTGGACGCGAACGGCCGAAAATCGTTTCCGGACCCGCGCCGATTCGGCGCGATCAGGTCCGGCGCACAAGCTTAAAAAAAGGGGGCCTGTTGAGAGCCCCCTTTTTGCGCCGGCTCGGGGCCAGTTACGCGTTTTCCTCGACGTACTCGTCGTCGCCACGCGCTGCCTGGACCACTTCGTTGACCGCGTTCGCACGGCCTTCCAGGATCGCGTCGGCCACGCCTTCGGCGTACAGCGCGACTGCCTTGCTCGAGTCGTCGTTACCCGGGATCACGTAATCCACACCTTCCGGCGAGTGGTTCGTATCGACCACGGCGATGACCGGCACGCCCAGCTTGTTCGCTTCCGTCACGGCAATCTTGTGGTAGCCGACGTCGACGACGAAGATTGCGTCCGGAATGCCGCCCATGTCCTTCACGCCGCCGATCGACTTCTGCAGCTTGGCGATTTCGCGTTCGAACAGCAGCGCTTCCTTCTTGCTCATCTTCTCGAGTTCGCCTGCCTCGACTGCCGCTTCCATGTCCTTCAGGCGCTTGATCGAAACCTTCAGCGTCTTGAAGTTGGTCATCATGCCGCCGAGCCAGCGTGCGTTGACGTACGGCATGCCCGCGCGCTGCGCTTCCTGGGCGATCGTGTCACGCGATTGACGCTTCGTGCCGACGAACAGGATCGTGCCGCGGTTCGCTGCCAGCTGGCGCACGTACTTCTGTGCGTCCGTGAACATCGGCAGCGTCTTTTCGAGGTTGATGATGTGAATCTTGTTGCGGTGACCGAAAATGAACGGAGCCATCTTCGGGTTCCAGAAACGGGTCTGGTGACCGAAGTGGACACCCGCTTCCAGCATTTGGCGCATCGTGACTGCCATGTAAATTCTCCACGAGGGTTGGGTCTTAAGCCGGCTGCCGTACCGCCGCGCGAACGCGCCCCGAAGGACCCTCGTTCCGCGCGGCCGGCACCCTGGTTGCGCCGGCTTGCGATTCGGCACGTGCGAAAATGCCCGTGCCGCAAGCCTTTCATCGCCATGCCGCCCCGCACCGCCCGATGACGGACATGTTCGGCATTTGGATGTCGACTTAGCCAAAGAGTATAGCACGCCGATTTGTCGGCTCTCAAGTCGCCCGGCACTTTCGCTTGCCGCGCGGCAGTCGGCCGGACAATCCGCGAAAACCCGCATCGGCACCGCCGGCAGGGGCTGCGAGGCCCGCCATAAGGTGCGATAATCCGTCAATTCACCGCATTCCAGGCATACCTCGATGGCCATTACGCTCAAAAACGAACACGACATCGCCGAGATGCGCGTCGCCTGCCGTCTCGCGAGCGAAGTGCTCGACTTCATCACGCCGCACGTCGTCGCGGGCGTCACGACCGCCGAACTCGACCGGCTCTGTCACGAATTCATGCTCAACGAGCAGGGCACGATCCCCGCGCCGCTGAATTATCAGCCGCCCGGCTATCCGCCGTACCCGAAGGCCACCTGCATCTCGGTCAATGACGTGATCTGCCACGGCATTCCGGGCGAAAAAGTGATCAAGAACGGCGACGCGCTGAACATCGACATCACCGTGATCAAGAACGGCTACTTCGGTGACACCAGCCGGATGTTCATCGTCGGCGAGGGCTCGATCCTCGCGAAGCGCCTCGTACAGACCACCTACGAGTGCATGTGGCTCGGCATCGACCAGGTCAAGCCCGGCGCCCACCTCGGCGACATCGGCTACGCAATCCAGAAGCATGCGGAAGCGCAGGGCTACAGCGTCGTGCGCGAATACTGCGGCCACGGCATCGGCACGGTGTTCCACGAGGATCCGCAGGTCGTCCACTACGGCCGTCCGGGCACCGGCATCGAGCTGAAGGCCGGGATGATCTTCACGATCGAGCCGATGATCAACGCCGGCAAGCGCGATATCCGCACGATGCCGGACCAGTGGACGGTCAAGACGCGCGACCGCAGCCTGTCCGCGCAGTGGGAGCACACGGTGCTCGTCACCGAGACGGGCTACGAGGTGCTGACCGTGTCCGCCGGCACGCCGGCGCGCCCGGTATTCGCGCAACCGGCCGCCGCGGTCTGAGCGCCGCCGCGCCAGTCCGCCCCTGACCCGCTGACCTGAACGGCCCGCCCATGAGCGCTCACGCCGCCCCCTCGCCCGAAGCGCTGTCGCGGCGCGCCGAATTCAAGGCCGCCAAGGCCGACATGCTCGAGCGCTTTCGCAGCGCGACGAACGTCGCGTCGCTGATGCACGCGCTGTCGAAACTCACCGACGACGTGCTCAAGCGCGTGTGGGACGACTGCGGGCTGCCCGCGACGCTCGCACTCGTCGCCGTCGGCGGCTACGGGCGCGGCGAGCTCGCGCCCTACTCCGACGTCGACATCCTCGTGCTGCTGCCCGATGCGCACGACCCGGCGCTCGACGCGCGCATCGAGCGCTTCATCGGGATGGCATGGGATCTCGGCCTCGAGATCGGCAGCAGCGTGCGCACGGTCGCCCAATGCATCGAGGAAGCATCGCAGGACGTCACCGTGCAGACCTCGCTGCTCGAGGCGCGCCGCATCGTCGGCAGCACCGCGCTGTTCGAGCGTTTCACCGTCAGGTATCACGAGGCGCTCGACGCGCGCGCGTTCTTCACCGCGAAGGTGCTCGAGATGCGCCAGCGCCACGCGAAGTTCCAGGACACGCCGTACAGCCTCGAGCCGAACGTGAAGGAAAGCCCGGGCGGGTTGCGCGACCTGCAGACGATCCTCTGGATCGCGCGCGCGGCCGGCTTCGGCAGCAGCTGGCGCGAGCTCGACACGCGCGGCCTCATCACCGATCGCGAGGCGCGCGAGCTGCGCCGCAACGAGGGATTCCTGAAGACGTTGCGCGCGCGGCTGCACGTGATCGCCGGACGCCGCCAGGACATGCTCGTGTTCGACCTGCAGACGCAGGCCGCCGAGAGCTTCGGCTACCAGCCGACGCAGGCCAAGCGTGCGAGCGAGCAGCTGATGCGCCGTTACTACTGGGCCGCGAAAGCGGTCACGCAGTTGGCGACGATCCTGATCCAGAACATCGAGGCACAGCTGTTCCCCGCGACGAGCGGCATCACGCGCGTGCTGTCGCCCGATCGCTTCGTCGAGAAGCAGGGCATGCTCGAGATCGTCGACGACGGCGTGTTCGAACGCCATCCGGACGCGATCCTCGAAGCGTTCCTGCTGTACGAGGCGACCCGCGGCGTGAAGGGCCTGTCCGCCCGCACGCTGCGCGCGCTGTACAACTCGCGCGAGATCATGAACGACACATGGCGGCGCGATCCGCAGAACCGCCGCACGTTCATGCAGATCCTGCAGCAGCCCGAAGGCATCACGCATGCGTTCCGGCTGATGAACCAGACGAGCGTGCTCGGCCGCTATCTGCTGAATTTCCGCCGCATCGTCGGCCAGATGCAGCATGACCTGTACCACGTGTACACGGTCGACCAGCACATCCTGATGGTGTTGCGCAACATTCGCCGCTTCGCGGTGGCCGAGCACGCGCACGAGTACCCGTTCTGCAGCCAGCTGATCGGCAATTTCGAGCGCCCGTGGGTGCTTTATGTCGCGGCGTTGTTCCACGACATCGCGAAAGGCCGCGGCGGCGACCACTCGACGCTCGGGATGGCCGACGCGCGGCGTTTTTGCCGCGAGCACGGAATCGCCGGCGACGACGCGGCGCTGATCGTGTGGCTCGTCCAGCATCACCTGACTATGAGCCAGGTCGCGCAGAAGCAGGACACGAGCGACCCGGAGGTCATCAAGCGCTTCGCCGAAGTCGTCGGCAACGAGCGCTACCTCACCGCGCTCTACCTGCTGACCGTCGCCGATATCCGCGGCACGAGCCCGAAGGTGTGGAACACGTGGAAGGGCAAGCTCCTCGAAGACCTCTACCGGATCACGCTGGCGGTGCTCGGCGGCGCCAATCCCGACGCGCATTCGGAACTGAAGTCGCGACAGGAGCAGGCGCTCGCGCTGCTGCGCCTCGAGACCGTGCCCGACGACGCGCACCGCGCGCTGTGGGATCAGCTCGACATCGGCTTTTTCCTGCGCCACGACGCGGCCGACATCGCATGGCAGACGCGCGTGCTGTACCGGCACGTGAACGCCGAAACCGCGATCGTCCGCGCGCGGCCGTCGCCGATCGGCGACGCGCTGCAAGTGCTCGTGTATGTGAAGGACCGCCCCGACCTGTTCGCGGGCATTTGCGCGTACTTCGACCGCAACGGGCTGTCGGTGCTCGATGCGCGCGTCAGCACGACGCGGCACGGCTATGCGCTCGACAACTTCATCGTCACGCAGACCGAGCGCGACGTGCGCTACCGCGACATCGCGAATCTCGTCGAACAGCAACTCGCGACGCGCCTTGCAGAAGCCGCGTCGCTGCCCGAGCCGTCCAAGGGTCGTCTGTCGCGGCTGTCCCGGACGTTTCCGATCACGCCGCGCGTCGACCTCCGGGCCGACGAGCGCGGTCAGTACTACATCCTGTCCGTGTCCGCCAACGACCGGCCGGGCCTTCTCTATTCGATCGCGCGCGTCCTGGCCGAGCATCGGGTCGGCGTCCACGCGGCGCGGATCAATACGCTCGGCGAACGCGTCGAGGACATCTTCCTGCTCGACGGTGCCGGCCTGTCCGACAACCGCTTGCAGATCCAGCTCGAAACCGAATTGCTGCGCGCGATCGCAGTCTGAATGAATCCCAGCGTTTATGCGCACCAAATTGACCGTCAAGAATCCGCGGCCGGCGTCGCCGACCCGCGCACCCGTCCGCTCCGGCAGCCTCGTCGCCCGCAAGGCGGTGCGCCCCGCCGCGCCGTCCGCGGCCGACAAGCCGCCGCGCCCGAAGAAGGCCACCTCGCCGGCCGCCGCCGGCGAACGCGCGTTCAAGCCGCGCGGCGCGGAGGGCCCGGGTGCGGATCGCGCTCCGGCGAAGCGCACGCCGCGTGACGGCGGCGCCGAACGCGGCTATCGCAGCGATGCGAAGCCTGGCGGCCGAGCCGAACGCGGCGACGCCCGTCCGTATCGCGGCACCGACGGCAAGCCCGATGCGCGGCCGCGCCGTGCGGGTGCCGAAGGCGGTGCACGTGCGCCCTACCGCGACAAGGCAGTCGCTGAAGGCGAAAAGCGCAGCTTCGGCGAACGCCGTACGTCGTCCGATCGCCCCGCGCGTCGCAGCGACGACGATGCGCGCCCGCGCCGCGCAGGCGCCGAAGGCGCTGCACGTGCCCCCTACCGCGACAAGGCGGCCGGCGCAGGCGAAAAGCGCAGCTTCGGCGAACGCCGTACGTCGTCCGATCGCCCCGCGCGTCGCAGCGACGACGATGCACGCCCGCGCCGCGCAGGCGCCGAAGGCGCTGCACGTGCCCCCTACCGCGACAAGGCGGCCGGCGCAGGCGAAAAGCGCAGCTTCGGCGAACGCCGCACGTCGTCCGATCGCCCGGCTCGCCGCAGCGACGACGATGTGCGCCCGCGCCGCGCAGGCGCTGAAGGCGGCGCACGTGCGCCCTATCGAGACAAGGCAGGCGGCGCAGGCGAAAAGCGCAGCTTCGGCGAACGCCGCACGACATCCGACCGCCCGGCCCGTCGCAATGACGACGATGCACGCCCGCGCCGCGCAGGCGCCGAAGGCGCTGCACGCGCACCCTACCGCGACAAGGCGGCCGGCGCAGCCGAAAAGCGCAGCTTCGCGGAACGCCGCACGTCGTCCGATCGCCCGGCGCGCCCCGCACGCGACAACGAACGTAGCAGCACGGAACGCCGCTCGACCGGCGCCGCGCTGAAGACTGCGCAACCGGTCAAGCGCCGCGTCGACCACGGCGACGAAACGGGCCTGATGCGCCTGTCGAAGCGCATGTCCGAACTCGGCCTGTGCTCGCGCCGCGAAGCGGACGAATGGATCGAAAAGGGCTGGGTGCTCGTCGACGGCGAACGCATCGACACGCTCGGCACCAAGGTCCGTCCGGACCAGAAGATCGAGATCGACGAGCGCGCGTCCGCCGCGCAGGCCGCGCAGGTGACGATCCTGCTGCACAAGCCGGTCGGCTACGTGTCGGGTCAGGCGGAAGACGGCTACGAGCCGGCATCGGTGCTGATCACGCGCGCGAACCAGTGGAGCGGCGACCGCTCGCAACTGCGCTTCTCGCCGCAGCACCTGCATGCGCTCGCACCCGCCGGGCGGCTCGACATCGATTCGACCGGCCTGCTCGTCCTGACGCAGAACGGCCGGATCGCGAAGCAACTGATCGGCGAGCAGTCGGACATCGACAAGGAATACCTGGTGCGCGTGCGCTTCGGCGAACGGCTGATCGACATCGACCAGCACTTCCCCGCGGAATCGCTCGCGAAACTGCGCCACGGTCTCGAGCTCGACGGCGTCCCGCTGAAGCCCGCAATGGTGAGCTGGCAGAACGGCGAACAGCTGCGTTTCGTGCTGCGCGAAGGCAAGAAACGCCAGATCCGCCGCATGTGCGAGCTGGTCGGTCTCGAAGTGATCGGCCTGAAACGCGTGCGGATGGGCCGCGTGATGCTCGGCGCGTTGCCGCAAGGGCAATGGCGCTATCTGTCGGCTGACGAGTCGTTCTGACGGCGGGCACGCACTGCGTGCCGCGCAATGCAAAAAGCCCGCGCAAGCGGGCTTTTTCGTTTCGGTACGGCAGCGGCGCGCGCGGCCGCATGAAGGTCAGTCGTCGTCGGCCGGATCAAGCCCCGGAAACAGCACTTCGGTGAAGCCAAAGCGCGTGAAGTCGGTGATCCGCATCGGATACAGCTTGCCGATCAGGTGATCGTATTCGTGCTGGACGACCCGCGCGTGGAAGCCTTCGGCGACACGGTCGAGCTTCGCGCCGAACTGATCGAAGCCGCTGTAGCGCACCTTCGCATAGCGGCTGACGACGCCGCGCATGCCCGGCACCGACAGGCAGCCCTCCCAGCCCTCTTCCATGTCCGGCGGCATGTACTCGAGCTTCGGGTTGATCAGCACCGTCTCGGGCACGGGCGGTGCGTCAGGATAGCGGTTGTTGCTGCCGAAGCCGAAGATGATGATCTGCAGACCGACGCCGATTTGCGGCGCGGCAAGGCCCGCACCGTTCGCGTGATGCATCGTCTCGAACATGTCCGCGACGATCTCGTGCAGTTCGGGGGTATCGAACCGCTCGACCGGCTTGGCGACTTCGAGCAGGCGCGGATCGCCCATCTTCAGGATCTCGCGAATCATGGCGTGTTGCCCTCCAGGAGTTGGTGCAGTCCGTCTTCGTCCAGCACGGGGATGCCGAGTTCCTCGGCCTTCGCGAGCTTGCTGCCGGCGTCAGCGCCGGCGACCACGTAATCCGTCTTCTTCGATACCGAGCCCGCGACTTTCGCGCCCGCCGCTTCGAGCATCTCCTTCGCCGCGTCGCGCGTGAGCGTCGGCAGCGTGCCCGTCAGCACGATCGTCTTGCCGGCGAGTACGCCCTGCGGCGCCTTCGGCGCGGGCGGGCCTTCGGGCCACGTGACCTTGCCGGGCGCACGCAACTGCTCGATCACCGTGCGATTGTGCTCCTCCGCGAAGAACTGGTGCAACGACTCGGCCACGATCGGCCCGACGTCGTTCACTTCGAGCAGTTCCTCGATCGACGCGTCCATGATCGGCGTCAGTGATCCGAAATGCTTCGCGAGATCCTTCGCGGTAGATTCGCCGACATGGCGGATCCCGAGCCCGTAGATGAAGCGCGCGAGGGTCGTGTGCTTCGCCTTTTCGAGCGAATCGAGAAGATTCTGCGCGGACTTCTCGGCGAACCGGTCGAGTTCCGCGAGCGTCGCGAAACCGAGATTGAACAGGTCGGCCGGCGTGCGCACGAGGTTCAGATCGACGAGCTGATCGATGATCTTCTCGCCGAGCCCGTCGATGTCGAGCGCGCGGCGCTGCGCGAAATGCCACAGCGCCTGCTTGCGCTGCGCCGGACAGAACAGGCCGCCCGTGCAGCGCGCGATCGCCTCGTCGGGCAGGCGCTCGATCTTCGAGCCGCATACCGGGCACTCGGTCGGCATCACGAACTCGGCCGCATCGGCCGGCCGGCGGTCGAGCAGCGCGCCGACGACTTCGGGGATCACGTCGCCCGCGCGCCGCACGATCACGGTATCGCCGATCCGGATGTCCTTGCGGCGCACTTCGTCCTCGTTGTGCAGCGTTGCGTTGGTTACCGTCGCGCCGCCGACGAACACCGGCTCGAGCCGCGCGACCGGCGTGATCGCGCCCGTGCGGCCGACCTGCACGTCGATCGCGACGAGCTTCGTCAATGCTTCTTGTGCAGGGAACTTGTGCGCGAGCGCGAAGCGCGGCGCGCGCGACACGAAGCCGAGGCGGTCCTGCTCGTCGCGCCGGTTGACCTTGTAGACGACGCCGTCGATATCGTACGGCAGCGATTCGCGCTTCTCGCCGACCTTGCGGAAGAAACCGAGCAGGCCTTCGGCGCCGAGCACGACCGCACGTTCGCGGTTCACCGGCAGGCCGAGCGATTCGTACCAGTCGAGCAGCGCGCTGTGCGTGTCCGGCATCGGCATCCCGTCGAGCACGCCGATCCCGTATGAAAAGAACGACAACGGACGCTGCGCGGTGATCTTCGGGTCGAGCTGGCGCAGGCTGCCGGCCGCCGCATTGCGCGGATTCGCGAATTCGCGCTGTTCGGCCGCGCGCTGGCGTTCGTTCAGGCGTGCGAAATCGCGCTTGAACATCAGCACCTCGCCGCGCACGTCGAGCACGGCCGGCACGTGCGCGCCCTTCAGCTTCAGCGGGATCGAGCGGATCGTGCGGACGTTCTCCGTCACGTCCTCCCCGGTCGTGCCGTCGCCGCGCGTCGATGCCTGCACGAACACGCCGTGCTCGTAGCGCAGCGAGATGGCGAGCCCGTCGAACTTCAGTTCGCATGCGTATTCGACGGGGTCCGTCACCGAGCCCGCGAGATCGGTCGTCTTGTCGAGCGCATCGGCGACGCGCTTGTCGAACGCGACGATGTCCTCGTCGGCGAAGCCGTTGTTCAACGACAGCATCGGCGCGTCATGGATGACCGGCGCGAAACCGCTCGCCACTTCGCCGCCGACGCGCTGCGTCGGCGAATCGGGCGTCACGAGTTCGGGATGATCGGCTTCGAGCTGCTGCAGCTCGCCGAAGAGCCGGTCGTATTCGGCGTCGGGCAGATCCGGCTGGTCGAGTACGTAATAGGCGTAATTCGCCCGCTCGAGTTGATCGCGCAGCCACGCGGCACGCGCGTCGGGGTGGCTGGCTGGCGGTTCGGCTTGGGTTCGGGCCATGCTGGCGGCAATTCGCTCTGAAAAATCGGATGTTCGATTATCTCAGTTTGACGCCGCGGCGGGGGCACGCGATGCGTGCCGCGCAGGTCCGCTGCGGTGCACACGGCGGTGTGTGTTCGGCACTGCAACGACAACGGGCGACGGCACCGCAGGCCGTCGCCCGTGAAACGCGTTACTGACTGAAGAGGCGACGCGTGACCGGCGAACCGGCCGGGATGCCCGCTTCCTCGAGCTTCGCGTACAGCTTCATGAGTTGCTGGTCGATCGCCACCAGCGTCGATTCCGGCAGCGGCCGGCGCGAATCGTCGACGACCCGCGCTCCGATGCGCTCGGACAGCGACTTCGCGTAGTCGCACATCAGCCGGAACGGCAGGATGTCCTCTTCGGCAACCGGCACGTCGAGCACCAGCGTGATCATGTTGCCGCCCTTGTAGGTCAGGTCGTCACGCAGGAAGTTCGTGTCGCCGAACTGCAGCATGAACACGGGGTTCTGCTTCGCGTCGAGCTTCACGAAGCGCGTGCCGTCGCGCGACAGCAGCAGCCCGTCCTGGGAAGCGACGGCCTGCACGTAGTTCGCCGACCACGGCGCGCCGTCCGACATCACGTTGATCGACAACTGCGCGTCGCACTGCGCGGCAAAGCCGTCGAGTTCGCGCGCCATCGCGACCGTCTCCATCATGTCCGGGAATTCCGGTGCGCCGTCGATCGCGTCGGCGAATTGCTGGACGCCCGTCACGAATTCGGAGAATTCGAGTTCGTTCAGCGCGCCGCTGCGGTTCGCGAGCTGGGCGGCGGCACGCAGCTCTTCATAGCGCACGCCGTTCTGCAGCAGTTCCCACTGGCCGCCTTCCGGCTTGCCCTCGATATGCACGGGCTTGCTGCCCGCGCGGCGCAGCCGCTGCGCAACCGGCAGGATCTTGTCGCCCGGCAGCGGCGCGCCGAGGCGGATCGGCACGATGCAGTCGATCCGGCGGTCGACGATCGCGGGTGGCGCCGACGAAATCGTCGTCGCGGCGGGCAGCACGGGTTCAGCCGGTTCGTTCGATGCATCGGCGCCGGGTGCTTCCTGCGTGGCGGCGACCGCACCTTCGTCGACGGCCTGCTCGGCCGACTCGGCCGACGCCGACGGCGCGTCGACGCCGGTGGCCTCGGCCTGCAGGTCGGCCGGCGTGTCGGCAGGCGCCACGCCACCGAAGGTCGGCTCGACGCGCGCGGCGTCGGCCGATGTGCTCGCTGCAGCGGCGGCCGGTGCCGGCGCGGCGGATTCGCGGCGCACGGGCTGGCGCACCGGCTCGATGAACGGCAGCTCTTCGTCGCGCTCGGGGCGATTCATCGCCTCGGCCGTCTCTTCCGGCATCGGGCGCGGCATCCTGCGCCGCACCTTCGCGCCCTGCCACGCGTTGTAGACCACGACGCCGCCCACCACGACGGCGCCCGCGCCGATCAATCCGAGTGTCAACTCGTCCATGCACGCTCCATCAGCAATTCTGGTTCGTCGGACTCGCGAACGGGCGCCCATGCGCCGCGCGAACGCGGTCCGGTTTCGTCAAACGTCAATTCTGGGCAAAACCCGCGGCGGTCTCCATGTCCACCGCGACGATCCGCGACACGCCCTGCTCTTGCATCGTCACGCCGATCAGCTGCTGCGCCATCTCCATCGCGATCTTGTTGTGCGAGATGAAGAGGAACTGCGTCTTGTCGGACATCGCGCGCACGAGATTCGCGAAACGCTCGGTGTTCGCGTCGTCGAGCGGCGCGTCGACCTCGTCGAGCAGACAGAACGGTGCCGGGTTCAGCTGGAACATCGCGAACACCAGTGCGGTGGCGGTCAGCGCCTTTTCGCCGCCCGACAGCAGGTGGATGGTCGCGTTCTTCTTGCCCGGCGGCTGCGCCATCACCTGCACGCCCGCATCGAGAATCTCGTCGCCCGTCATGATCAGCTTCGCCTGGCCGCCGCCGAACAGGCGCGGGAACAGGTCGCTGAAGTGACGATTGACCTCGTCGAAGGTGCCCTGCAGCAGCGTGCGGGTTTCCTGGTCGATCTTGTGGATCGCATCCTCGAGCGTCGTGATCGCGTCGGTCAAGTCGGCCGACTGCGCATCGAGGAACACCTTGCGCTCGCTCGCGGCCTTCAGCTCGTCGAGCGCGGCCATGTTGACCGGACCCAGCGCGTTGATCGCGTTGTTCAGGCGCGTGACCTCGCCCTGCAGGTACGACGGTTTCAGGTCCGGCGTCAGCTTCTCGCACAGCGCTTGCTCGTCGACTTCGGCCGCCGCGAGCTGCTCGGCAAACTGCTCGACGGACAGGCGCGCGGCCTGCTCCTTCAACTGCAGCTCGGTGATGCGGTCGCGCAACGGCTGCAGCGAACGCTCGGCAACGAGACGCTGCTCGTCCGAGGCACGCAGCTTTGCCGTCAGGTCGTCGAGTTCGATCCGCGCGGCCTGCAGTGCCTCTTCCTTCACCGCGCGAATTTCGAGCGCGTCCTGCAGGCCCGTGTGTGCGGTCTGCTCGTTGATCGTTTCGAGTTCGGCGCGCGCGTCTTCCAGCGACGCGGCGACGCGCTCGCTCTGCTCGTGCGCGACCTGGATGCTGCGCTTGAGCTCGTCGATCCGCGTGACCGCGTTGCGCGCGGCGAAGCGTGCGTCGTTCGCGCCGCGCTCGAGATCGCGCGCTTCCTGGCGCGCCTGCGTCAGCGATTCGTCGAGCGCCTCGAATGCGAGCTGGTTGTCCTCGAAGCGCGCCTGCAGTTCCGCGAGTTCGCCGTCGAAACGCTCGAAGTTCGCTTCCGATTCCGCGCGCAGCGCGCGCTGCTCGTCGATCTGCGCGCCGATTTCCTCGAGCTCCTCGCGGATCTGCGTGCTGCGCTGCGTGTAGCGCTCATGCGCCTGCGCGAGCTTGAGCACGTCCATCTGCAGTGCGTGCACGCGCTGCGTCGCGCGTTCGGCCTGCGCGCGCACGTCGCCGAGCGCCTGCGTGGCCTGCGTGTGCGCGGCCTCCGCCCGCACGGCGGCGGTGCGGGCCTCGTCGGCGAGCAGCGCCTGCGCGCGCACCTGGCGCGTCAGGTTCTCGATTTCCTGCTGGCGAGCCAGCATCCCGGCCTGCTCCGAATCGGCCGCGTACAGCTGCACGCCGACACGCGTGACGATGTGGCCGGCCTTGACGACGAACGCGCCGCCTGCCGGCAGTTGCGCGCGCGTCGCGAGCGCCTGCGCGACGTCGTCGGCGACGTACACGTTGCCGAGCCAGTCGTTCAGCACCGCACGGATGCCCGCATCGTCGATGCGTACGAGCGACAGCACCGGGCGCAGCCCGGCCGCGGCGGCCGGCGGTTCACCGGCCGCGGGTGGCGCGTAGAACGCGAGCTTCGCGGGCGGCGCGTCGGTCGCGAACGCCTTCACCCAGTCGAGATTCGACACTTCGAGCGCAGCCAGGCGCTCGCGCAGCACGGCCTCGAGTGCCGCTTCCCAGCCCGCCTCGACGTGCAGCTTCTTCCAGAGACGCGGCAGCGCGCCGAGCTCGTGCTTGTCGAGCCACGGCTGGATCTTGCCTTCGGTCTGTACGTTCTCCTGCAACTGCTTGAGCGCGGCGAGCCGCGCCTCGAGCTGGTGGATCTGCGCGCTTTCGGCCTGCACGCGCTCCTGCGCGGCGCGGCGTTCGCCGTCGAGGCGCGGCAGCGCGTCCTGCGCATCGGTGAGGCGTGCCTGGGCTTCGGCGAGGATCTCTTCCTGCTCGGCGAGCTGCATGCGCAACTCCTCGAGCTGCGCTTCGTCCGGTGCGTCGAGCCCGCCCGCCTCGGACTTCAGGCGTTCGTGCCGCTGCTGAAGCTGCTGGAGCTGCTGGTCGGCATTGCGCTGGTGCGCCGCCTCGAGCTTCAATGACTGTTCGGTCTGCGCGATCCGCGCGCGTTCGTCGTTGAGCTGCGCCTGCGCATCGCGCCATTTCGCCTCGAGCGCCGGCAGCGCGTCGTGCTTCGCGGCCGCGTTGTCTTCAGCGAGCGCGGCCTTCTCGTCGGCCATCGCCCGCGCCTCTTCGGCTTCCTCGAGCTCGTCCTGCGCCTTCTCGGCCTGCGCGCGCCATTGCTCGCGCTGCGCGTTCAGCGCGGCGATCTGCGCCTGCACGCGATTGCGCGATTCGACGATGAACTTGATCTCGGCCTCGAGGCGGCTCACTTCGGCGTTCGCCTCGTAGAGCGCACCCTGCGCGCCCTGCATCGCGTCGCTCGCCGAATAATGCGCGACCCGCAACGTCTCGAGCTGCGACTCGACCTCGCGCAGTTTTGCCGTCTGCGCCTCGAGGTCGATCTGCGCCTGCTCGATCGCGCGCTGCTGCTTCTGCTGCTCGCTCGCGGCCTCGTTCTTGCGCAGCAGCCACAACAGGCGCTGCTTCTCCTCGCCGTCGGCGACGAGTTCCTTGTATTTGGTCGCGACGACGGCCTGCGCCTCGAGCTTCTCGAGGTTCGCGCCGAGCTCGCGGACGATGTCCTCGACGCGCGTCAGGTTCTCGCGCGTGTCGTGCAGGCGGTTCTCCGTCTCGCGGCGGCGCTCCTTGTACTTCGACACGCCCGCGGCTTCCTCGAGGAACACGCGCAGCTCTTCCGGCTTCGCCTCGATGATCCGCGCGATCATGCCCTGGCCGATGATCGCGTACGCGCGCGGGCCGAGGCCCGTGCCGAGGAAGATGTCCTGGATGTCGCGGCGGCGCGCCGGCAGGTTGTTGATGTAGTAGCTCGACGTGCCGTCGCGCGTCAGCACGCGCTTCACGGCGATCTCGCCGTACTGGCCCCACTGCCCGGCCGCGCGGCCGTCGGAGTTGTCGAAGATCAGTTCGACGCTGGCCCGGCTGCCGGGCTTGCGTGCGGTCGAGCCGTTGAAGATCACGTCCTGCATCGACTCGCCGCGCAGCTCGGACGCGCGCGACTCGCCGAGCACCCAGCGCACGGCATCGATGATGTTGGACTTGCCGCACCCGTTCGGGCCCACCACGCCGACAAGCTGGCCCGGAACCTGGAAATGCGTGGGATCGACAAAGGATTTGAAGCCAGCGAGTTTGATCGAGCTCAGACGCACGGCGGTATCGGATGTGAAGAAGGTGTGAAACGGACGGGGCCGCGACGCGCGGGGCCGGACGGCCCGTGCGCGCGATGCGCCCCGGAATTCAAAAGCGGGGCCGCGCGCATCCAGCGTTGGGCCCCGCAAACGGCTTCCATCATACCATCGCGCGTGCGCCGTCCCGCCCGTCGCCGGGTTTGCCCGATGCCGGCGCGGCACGATGGACCCGGCTCGACAGCAGCGTCGCCAGCACGATGCATGCGCCGCCCGCCCACTCGCGCGCCGTCGGCAGTTCGTTCGCGAACACCCACGCGGACAGCGCGGTGATCACGATCTCGAACAGCATGATGATCGACGCGCGGTTCGCCGGCACGCGCGCGAGGCCATATTGCACGAGCAGGTTGTTCGCCGCCATCGTCACGCCGATCGCGGCGACGATCAGCGCGGCGACGCCGAGCTGGCCGCCCGCCGGTGCGGTCGGCAGCCCCTCGAACAGCGATGCGATCGCGCCGAACACCGCCGCGCCGCCGAACAGCGTCGCCGTGCGCATTTCGGCGCGCATGTCCGGCAGCTCGCGGCTCGCCTTGATCACGAGCACGTTGCTCATCGCGAAGCTCAGGCCGGCCGCGAGCCCCGCCCATTCGGCCGGATTGGCCGGCAGCGGCATGCCGAGCTTCGGCGACCACAGCATCAGCATCGCGCCGCCGATCGACAGCGCCGCAAGCCCCACGCCGGCCCAGGTCAGCCGCTCGCGCAGCAGGAAATGCGCGTAAATCGCGGTCCAGGCGGGCGTCAGGTAGAACAGCAGCATCACGCGCAGCACTTCGCCGTGGATCGTGCCCCACACGAAGCCGAGGTTCGTCACGCCCGCCGTGATCGCGATGCCCGGCAGCACCCAGTGCCAGCGCAGCGTGGCGATCGTGCGGTGCCGCACGACCACCACGAACAGGAAAGCAACGGCGCTCGTCAGCGCGCTCGCCAGCGTGCCGGTGAGCCCGAGCGACGCGAGGATCCGCAGCGGATACCAGATCAGGCCCCATACCGACGCGCCGATCAGGATGGCCAGCGTCGGCAGGCTGCCGCGTACCGCGTTATTCATTTGGTTCGATACCCTTTATTCGACCGGCCCGGCCGCCGTTCCGGCGGGCCGTGACCGCATTGCATCACGCTATAATCGTCCGTTGCGACCCGCGCGCCGACGGCGCCCGCTCGCAGCCGTGCGGCACCCGCGCCGCCCCTTTCGCTCCAACCGGCCGCGATGGCCGCTTCGCCCGTGAACCCTCGACTCGACTCGCTCCAGCCCTATCCCTTCGAAAAGCTGCGCGCCCTGTTCAAGGACGTGACGCCCTCCGCCGGCCTGAAACCGATCAGCTTCGGCATCGGCGAGCCCAAGCACCCGACTCCGGCGCTGATCCGCGACGCCGTGGTGGCTTCGCTCGACGGCCTCGCGTCGTATCCGGCCACGGCCGGCTCGGACGCGTTGCGCACGTCGATCGCGCACTGGCTGGAGCGCCGCTACGGGCTGCCGGCGATCGACCCGGCCACGCAGGTGCTGCCCGTGTCGGGGTCGCGCGAGGCGCTGTTCTCGCTCGCGCAGACGGTGATCGACGCGCGCCCGACCGCGGACGGCGAGAAAGCGATCGTACTCTGTCCGAATCCGTTCTATCAAATTTACGAAGGCGCGGCGCTCCTGGCCGGTGCCGAACCCTATTTCGCGAACAGTGACCCGGCGCGCAACTTCGCGTGCGACTACACGGCCGTGCCCGAAGAAGTCTGGGCGCGCACCCAACTGCTGTACGTGTGCTCGCCGGGCAACCCGACGGGCGCGGTGCTGACGCTCGACGACTGGCGCGAGCTGTTCGCGCTGTCCGACCGCCACGGCTTCGTGATCGCATCCGACGAGTGCTATTCGGAGATCTACTTCGACGAAGCGGCGCCGCCGCTCGGCGGCCTCGAGGCCGCGCACCGCCTCGGTCGCGGCTTCGAGCGGCTCGTGATGCTGTCGAGCCTGTCGAAGCGCTCGAACGTGCCGGGCATGCGCTCGGGCTTCGTCGCCGGCGACGCCGCGCTGCTGAAGAAATTCCTGCTCTACCGCACGTATCACGGCGCCGCGCTGTCGCCGGTCTGGCAGCACGCGAGCATCGCCGCGTGGAACGACGAGGCGCACGTGCGCGAGAACCGCGCGCTGTACCTGCAGAAGTTCAGCACGGTCACGCCGATGCTGGCCGACGTGATCGACGTGAAGCTGCCCGACGCCGCGTTCTACCTGTGGGCCAATGTCGCGCGCACCGGCCTGTCGGATACCGAGTTCGCCCGCCGCCTGTACGCCGACTATAATGTGACGGTTCTGCCCGGCTCGTACCTGGCGCGCGATGCGCACGGCACGAATCCGGGCCGCGATTTCATCCGGATCGCGCTCGTCGCGGGCACCCCCGAATGCGTCGAGGGCGCGCAACGCATCGTCGATTTCTGCCGGGCTCTCGCGCGGTAAGACGTCCATCCCGATCAATTCCATTCATCTCCTGCGAAAACGAACATGTCGCAACAACTTCAGCAAATCATCGATACCGCCTGGGAAAACCGCGCCGAGCTGTCGCCGAAGGCCGCGCCCGCCGACGTCCGCGAAGCCGTCGCTCACGCGATCGAGCAACTCGACAAGGGTGCACTGCGCGTCGCCGAGAAGATCGACGGCAACTGGACCGTGCACCAGTGGCTGAAGAAGGCCGTGCTGCTGTCGTTCCGCCTGGAGGACAACGCACCGATGCCGGCCGGCGGCTACTCGCAGTTCTACGACAAGGTGCCGTCGAAGTTCGCGAACTACACGGCCGAAGACTTCGCCGCGGGCGGCTTCCGCGTCGTGCCGCCGGCCATCGCGCGCCGCGGCTCGTTCATCGCGAAGAACGTCGTGCTGATGCCGTCGTACACCAACATCGGCGCGTACGTCGACGAAGGCACGATGGTCGACACGTGGGCCACGGTCGGCTCGTGCGCGCAGATCGGCAAGAACGTGCACCTGTCGGGCGGTGTCGGCATCGGCGGCGTGCTCGAGCCGCTGCAGGCGAACCCCGTCATCATCGAAGACAACTGCTTCATCGGCGCGCGCTCGGAAGTCGTCGAAGGCGTGATCGTCGAGGAGAACTCGGTGATCTCGATGGGCGTGTACCTCGGCCAGAGCACGAAGATCTACGATCGCGAAACGGGTGAAGTCAGCTACGGCCGCATCCCGGCCGGCTCGGTCGTCGTCGCCGGCAACCTGCCGTCGAAGGACGGCTCGCACAGCCTGTACTGCGCGGTGATCGTGAAGAAGGTCGACGCGAAGACTCGCGCGAAGGTCGGCCTGAACGAGCTGCTGCGAGGCGACTGATGGCCAAGCCGCGCACCGTGGTCGTCTACGGCATTCCGAACTGCGACACCGTGAAGAAGGCCCGCGTGTGGCTCGACGATCACGGCGTCGAGTTCGAGTTTCACGACTTCAAGAAGCTCGGCGTCAGCGCACCGCTCGTCGAGGACTGGCTGAAGGACGTGTCGCTCGACGCGCTCGTGAACAAGCGCGGCACGACGTGGCGCGGCCTGGACGACGCCATGAAGGCGGCCGCGGAAACGAAGTCCGGCGCGGTCGCGCTGATGATCCACAAGCCGTCGGTCATCAAGCGCCCCGTGCTCGTCGTCAACGGCCGCGTGAAATCGCTCGGTTTCGTGGCCGATCAGTACGCGGCGCTGTTTGCCGCCTAGGGCCGCCCGCGCTGCGCCCGCGTCGCGCACGACGCCCCATCGCTGCCGGCCACCGCGCCGGCATTTTTTATCGAAAGTGGTCCGAACCATGTCCGCCACCCTAGCCCTTACCGAACAGCTGATCGCCCGCGCGTCCGTCACGCCCGACGACCAGCATTGCCAGCAGATCATGACCGAGCGCCTCGCCGCGCTCGGCTTCGAATGCGAGACCGTCGCGTCGCACGGCGTGACCAACCTGTGGGCCGTCAAGCGCGGCACCGGCGGCCGCGACGGCAAGCTGCTCGCGTTCGCGGGCCACACCGACGTCGTGCCGACCGGCCCGCTCGAGCAGTGGACCTCGCCGCCGTTCATTCCCGCGCATCGCGACGGCAAACTGTACGGCCGCGGCGCGGCCGACATGAAGACCTCGCTCGCAGCGTTCGTCGTCGCCTCCGAGGAATTCGTCGCGGCCCACCCCGGTCATCGCGGCGCGATCGCGTTCCTGATCACGAGCGACGAGGAAGGCCCGGCCACCGACGGCACCGTGAAGGTCGTCGAGCTGCTCGAAGCACGCGGCGAACGCCTCGACTACTGCATCGTCGGCGAACCGACGTCGACCGCCGAACTCGGCGACGTCGTGAAGAACGGCCGACGCGGCTCGATGTCGGGCGAACTGATCGTCAAGGGCGTGCAGGGCCACATCGCATACCCGCACCTCGCGAAGAACCCGATCCACCTGCTCGCGCCGGCGCTCGCCGAGCTCGCCGCCGAACAGTGGGACGAAGGCAACGAATACTTCCCGCCGACCACCTGGCAGGTGTCGAACCTGCATGCGGGCACCGGCGCGACCAACGTGATCCCCGGCCATGCGGACCTGATGTTCAACTTCCGCTTTTCGACGGCGAGCACCGTCGAGGGCCTGCAGGCACGCGTGCATGCGATCCTCGACAAGCACGGCCTCGAGTACACGCTGAAGTGGTCGGTGAGCGGCCTGCCGTTCCTCACGCCGCGCGGCGACCTGTCGAACGCGCTGGAGAACGCGATCCGCGCCGAAACCGGCCTCACGACCGAACTGTCGACGACGGGCGGCACGTCCGACGGGCGCTTCATCGCGCGCATCTGCCCGCAGGTGATCGAGTTCGGCCCGCCGAACGGCAGCATCCACAAGATCGACGAACACATCGACGTGCGCTTCGTCGACCCGCTGAAGAACGTGTACCGCCGCGTGCTCGAACAACTGATTGCCTGACGGAGCCTCGCATGACGACACCTTTTGCAACCGTTCGCGACCTGCTGCGCTATGCGGTCACGCGCTTCTCGAAGGCGAAGCTCGCGTTCGGCCACGGCTCGGACAATGCGTACGACGAAGCCGCCTACCTCGTGCTGCACACGCTCGACCTGCCGCTCGACACGCTCGAGCCGTTCCTCGACGCTCGCCTGTTGCCGGACGAAATCGCGGCCGTGCTCGCGGTGATCGAACGACGCGCGACCGACCGCGTGCCGGCCGCGTATCTCACGCATGAAGCGTGGATGCACGGTCACCGCTTCTACGTCGACGAGCGCGTGATCGTGCCGCGCTCGTTCATCGGCGAACTGCTCGACGACGGGCTGCAGCCGTATGTCGCCGATCCCGAACAGGTCGGCGCGGTGCTCGAGCTGTGCACCGGCTCCGGCTGCCTCGCGATCCTCGCGGCCAGCGCGTTCCCGAATGCCGAGATCGACGCGGTCGACCTGTCCGAGAAAGCACTCGAAGTCGCCAGGATCAACGTGCACGACTATGGCCTCGACGATCGCATCACGCTGCATCACGGCGACCTCTACGCCCCGCTGCCCGCATTCCGCGCCGAACCCGATACGCGCTACGACGTGATCCTGACGAACCCGCCGTACGTGAACGCAACGTCGATGGCGGCCCTCCCGCCCGAATACCGGCACGAGCCGGAGATGGCGCTCGCGGGCGGCGACGACGGCATGGACATCGTGCGGCGCATCATCGGGCAAGCCCACAAGTGGCTGCACGACGACGGCGTGCTCGTCGTCGAGATCGGCAACGAGCGCGAGCATGTCGAAGCCGCGTTCGGCGGCCTCGAGCTCACGTGGCTGCCCACCAGCGCGGGCGACGACGCCGTGTTCCTGATCCAGGCGTCGGACCTGCCGCGCAAAGCCTGACGGCACGTCGCGACCGAACCGTGCGGCAAGGCACACCGCAGTCCCGCATGGTTCGGTAAGATGCGCGTAAGCGGCCGTCGCGCCGCACGACTTCAGGAGTCCGCCACGCGCCCATGACCCTCGACTGGCTACATCTCGGCACTCTGATCCTGGCCATCCACGTGCTCGGGATCATCGCGGCGTGTCACGCGATCCTGAACACGCGCACGTCGCAAGGCGCGATCGCGTGGGCCGTGTCGCTCGCCGCGATGCCGTACCTGACGCTCATCCCGTATCTGTTCCTCGGCCGCAGCAAGTTCTCGGGCTACGTCGACGCACGGCGCCACGAGATGGAAGCGCTGCGCACGCACACGCCGCGCGCGCCGTGGCCCGATGCGGACGCAACCGATGGGCCGGCCGCCGACGCGATCGGCCGGGCCGCCGTGCTCGCGCTCACGCGGCTGGGCGGCATGCCGTTCGTCGGCGGCAATGCGGTGCGCACGCTCGTGAACGGCGATGCAGCCTTTTCGGCGATCCTGTCGGCGATCGACGCCGCTCGCGACTACGTAATCGTCCAGTTCTTCATCGTGCGCGACGACGCGCTCGGCCAGATGCTGCGCGACGCGCTGCTCGCCCGCGCGGCGGCCGGCGTGCGCTGCTACTTGCTGTACGACAGCATCGGTAGCTTCGACCTGCCGCACAGCTATGTCGACACGCTGCGCCGCGGCGGCGTCGAGGTTCATCCGTTCGCGACCCACCGCAAGTTCGTCAACCGCTTCCAGCTCAACTTCCGCAACCATCGCAAGATCGTCGTCGTCGACGGCAATCGCGCGTTCGTCGGCGGCCTCAACGTCGGCGTCGAATATCTTGGCGCGAACCGGCGCCTGTCGCCGTGGCGCGACACCCATATCGAGATCCGCGGCCCGGTGGTGGCCAGCGTTCAGAACGTGTTCGCCGAAGACTGGCACTGGGCCACACAGCGGCTGCCGACGCTCGCCCCGCCGCCGGAAGCGCTGTCTGACGACGCGATGCATTGCCTCGCCGTGCCGATGGGGCCGGCAGACAAACAGGAAACCGGCTCGCTGTTCTTCGTCGAGGCGATCAACGCCGCGCGCGAACGGGTCTGGATCACGACGCCGTATCTCGTGCCCGACGAAGCGGTGATCGCCGCGCTGAAGCTCGCGGTGATGCGCGGTGTCGACGTGCGCATCCTGATCCCGAGCCGGCGCGACCACTACGTCGTGTTCGAGGCGTCCAGGCTCTATGCGCGCGATCTCGTCGACGCGGGCGTCAAGGTGTTCCGCTACCGGCCCGGCTTCCTGCATCAGAAGGTCGTACTGATCGACCGCGTCGCCGCCGCGATCGGCAGCGCGAATCTCGACAACCGCTCGTTCCGGCTCAACTTCGAAATCATGGTGCTGACCGTCGATCGCACGTTCGCCGACGAGGTGGAGGCCATGCTCGACGCCGATTTCGCGCAAGCCTACGAAGTCGATGCGAACGAGTATCGGCACTCGCCCGCGTGGCGACGCATCGCGATGCACATTGCGCGCCTGTTCGCACCGATCCTGTAGCGGCCGCGCGAGCGCGAAACCTGCGCCGCCCGGATAACGGCACACGCTCTCACCGCGTTCGCTCGGCGTCGTGGCCACTGCCCGCTCGGTCCTGACAACCCGCCCGCCGCTTCAGGGCGTTACAACAGCTTGTCGATATCCGCGGCGATTTCCTCGGGCTTGGTCGACGGCGCGTAGCGCTTGACGATCCGCCCGTCACGGTCGATCAGGAATTTCGTGAAATTCCACTTGATCGCCTTGAGGCCGAGGATGCCGGGCGCCTCGTCGGTCAGGTAGCGGTACAGCGGATGCGCGTGGTCGCCCTTCACGTCGATCTTCGCGAACATCGGGAACGTGACGCCGTAGTTGCGCTCGCAGAATGCGCCGATCTGCGTGGCGTCGCCCGGCTCCTGCTTGCCGAACTGGTTGCACGGAAAGCCGAGCACGAAGAAACCGCGCGCCGCGTACTGGTCGTACAGCTTCTGCAGGCCCGCATACTGCGGCGTGAAACCGCACTCGCTCGCGGTATTGACGATCAGCAACACCTTGCCGCGGTACGCATCGAGCGACGCCGGCTCACCGGCGAGCGTCTCTGCGCTGAACGAATACAGGGTGGACATCGGTGCACTCCTTTTACGAAACCGGATCGACGTGGAGTCTAGGCCAAATCGCGCCGTTGCGGCACCTGCCGAACGGCCGATATCCGGGGCGACGCGCGCGCAGTCTAGAATAGCGGTTTTGGTCAGTCATTCCCGCCGTGATCCGTTTCAATCAGTTCAGCCTTGCGCGCGGCACCAAGCCGCTGTTCGAGTCGGCCTCGTTCGTGCTCAATCCCGGCGAAAAGGCCGGCCTGATCGGCGCAAACGGCGCCGGCAAATCGACGCTGTTCTCGGTCCTGCGCGGCGAGCTGCATTCCGACGCGGGCGATTTCGCGATGCCGCCGTCGTGGCGGATCGCCCACGTGTCGCAGGAAACGCCCGCCGTCGATCGCTCGGCGCTCGACTACACGCTCGACGGCGACACCGCGCTGCGCGAGATCGAAGCGCGTATCGCCGCCGCCTCGGCCGCGCATGACGGCGCGGCCGAGGCCGACGCACATGCGGCCTTCGCCGACGCCGACGGCTATACCGCGCCCGCGCGCGCCGAAGCGCTGCTGCTCGGCCTGGGCTTCACGCTCGCGCAGACGCGCGAATCGGTCGCCAGCTTCTCCGGCGGCTGGCGCATGCGGCTGAACCTCGCGCAGGCACTGATGTGCCGCTCCGACCTGCTGCTGCTCGACGAACCGACCAACCACCTCGACCTCGACGCGATCGTCTGGCTCGAGGACTGGCTGCACCGCTACGCCGGCACGCTCGTCGTGATCTCGCACGACCGCGAATTCCTCGACTCGATCTGCAACGTCACGCTCCATCTGGAAAATCGCCAGGTGAAGCGCTACGGCGGCAATTACTCGCAGTTCGAAGTGCTGCGTGCGCAGCAACTGGCGCTGCAGCAAAGCGCATACGAAAAGCAGCAGAAAACGATCGAGCACCTGCAGAGCTTCGTCGACCGCTTCAAGGCCAAGGCGACGAAGGCCAAGCAGGCGCAAAGCCGGATGAAGGCGCTCGAGAAGATGGAGCTGATCGCGCCGGCGCACATCGCGTCGCCGTTCACCTTCGAGTTCCGCACACCCGACGCCGCGCCGAATCCGATGATGGTGATGGAGGACGTCCGCTGCGGCTACCATGCCGACGACGGCACGGACATCCCGATCGTCGAACGCGTGGCGCTGTCGATCCAGAACGGCCAGCGCATCGGCCTGCTCGGCGCGAACGGCCAGGGCAAGTCGACGCTGATCAAGACGCTGGCCGGCACGCTCGCGCCGCTGTCGGGCCACGTGCGCGACGGCAAGGGGCTGACGATCGGCTATTTCGCGCAGCACCAGCTCGAAACACTGCGCGAGGACGATTCGCCGCTCGCGCATCTCGCACGGCTCGCCCCCGAAACGCGTGAGCAGGAACTGCGCGACTTCCTCGGCGGCTTCAATTTCTCGGGCGACATGGCGACGAGCCCGGTCGGCCCGTTTTCGGGCGGTGAGAAAGCGCGGCTCGCGCTCGCGCTGATCATCTGGCAGAAGCCGAACCTGCTGCTGCTCGACGAACCGACCAATCACCTCGACCTCGAAACGCGTCACGCGCTGACGATGGCGCTCGCGCAGTTCGAAGGCACGCTGATCCTCGTCTCGCACGACCGCCACCTGCTGCGCGCGACCACCGACCAGTTCATGCTCGTCGCGAAACACCGTCTGCAGCCGTTCGACGGCGATCTCGACGATTACCGCGACTGGCTGTTGCAACATGCGGCCGAGCAGCGCGCGGCCGCGAAGGCCGACAGCGTGGCAGCGGGCGTGGATCCGGGCGTCAACCGCAAGGATCAGAAACGTCAGGCGGCCGAGGAGCGCCAGCGGCTGTCGCAGTTGAAGAAGCCTCTGCAGAACCGCATCACGAAGCTCGAAAAGGAAATGGAAACGCTGCACGCGGAGAAGGCGCGCCTCGACGCGTTCGTCGCCGATCCGGCGAGCTACGAGGCCGCACGCAAGACGGAATTGACCGACGCGATCCGCAAGCTCGGTGAGGTCAATACCCGGCTCGAAACGGTCGAGGCGGACTGGCTCGCCGTGCAGGAAGAGCTCGAGCAGATCGGCTGACCACAGCCCGGGCGCCGTCGGCCGATCGCTTCATCGCCCACGCGCGGCATCCCCGGGATGCGTCAACGCCCGACGCACCAGCCCGACTGCGCCGAGCCCGGAAACGACAAGGCCGGGCACCCAGGCCCGGCCTTGTCGTCATTGTCGCGTTCGCCGTTGTCGTGTCGGCCGTCCGTCGGCTCGCCGCCCACTCAACGCCGCGGCAACGTATCGCGCGGCAACTGCTCGTCGTCATCCATCAGATGACGCCGCCCTTCGGTCGGCCGGCGGATCGCCGCGGCGATCTCGGCTTCCGTTACGTCCTCGGACACGACCCGGCGCGCGAGGCGCCCTTCGTCGTCGATCCATTCGACGATCCGGCATCCGCCGCCCCACGGCTGAACGATCGGCTCCGACACGCGGCAGCCGCGCAGGTTGTAACTGCGTCCGCCCGGCGTTTCCCCATACTGTTTGAACATAGGTTCCCTTCGCATTGCGCGGTTCGACAACCCGGGAAAGGATAGGGAAAAGCGATGTCCGGCGGGTTACATCAGCCTACATATTCTTTACAACGAATTACGCGACAGATCGCGGTCGGCCGGCACGCGCGGTTGCCGGCCACGCACGGTCATTCGAGATCGCGCACGCGATCGATCGCCTGCTCGATTCGCTCGACGGCCATCACGTTCAGCCCTTCGATCGGCTGTTTCGGCGCGTTCGCCTTCGGGATCAGCGCTGCGGTGAAACCGAGCTTCGCCGCCTCGCGCAGCCGTTCCTGACCGCGTGGAGACGGCCGGATCTCGCCCGCCAGCCCCACTTCGCCGAACACGATCAGGCCCTTCGGCAGCGCCTTGTTGCGCATCGACGAATGGATCGCGAGCAGCACTGCGAGGTCGGCGGCCGGTTCGGTGATCTTCACGCCGCCCACCGCGTTCAGGAACACGTCCTGATCGAAACACGCGATGCCCGCGTGCCGGTGCAGCACCGCGAGCAGCATCGCGAGCCGGTTCTGCTCGAGGCCGACCGCTAGCCGGCGCGGATTCGGCACGTGAGCCGTATCGACGAGCGCCTGGATTTCGACGAGCAGCGGGCGCGTGCCCTCCTGCGTGACGAGCACGCAGGAACCCGGCACGACCTGCTCGTGCTGCGACAGGAACAGCGCGGACGGGTTCGCGACACCGCGCAGCCCGCGCTCGGTCATCGCGAACACACCGAGCTCGTTGACCGCCCCGAAGCGGTTCTTGAACGCGCGCACGAGCCGGAACGACGAATGGGTATCGCCTTCGAAGTACAACACCGTGTCGACGATGTGCTCGAGCACGCGCGGGCCGGCGAGGTTGCCCTCCTTCGTCACGTGCCCGACCATGATGATCGCGGTGCCGGACTGCTTCGCGATGCGCGTGAGCTGCGCCGCGCACTCGCGCACCTGGGCCACCGAACCGGGCGCCGACGTCAGCGCTTCGGAATAGACGGTCTGGATCGAGTCGATGACGGCGACGTCCGGCCGTTCCGCATCGATCGCGGCCTGGATCTTCTCGAGCTGGATCTCGGCGAGCAGCTTCAGCTCGGCCGCCGGCGCGCCACCGTCGAGCAGCGCGAGCCGTTGCGCGCGCAACGCGATCTGCGCGGCCGATTCCTCGCCGCTGATATAGAGTGCACGACGCTCGCTGGCGATGTCCGCGAGCGACTGCAGCAACAGCGTCGACTTGCCGATACCCGGATCGCCTCCGATCAGCACGACACCGCCCGGCACCAGGCCGCCGCCCAGCACGCGGTCGAATTCGCCGATGCCGGTCGAGAAGCGCGGCACGTCGGCCGCCTCGATGTCGACGAGCCGCTGCACGGGCGCCCGCTTCGCGAGCGACTGGAAGCGATGGGCGGCCGGCGACTCGGCGACGGATTCGACGAGTGTGTTCCAGGCCTGGCACGACGGGCATTGCCCCTGCCATTTCGGGGTCTGTCCGCCGCACTCGCTGCAGACGTAGACGGTTTTCTGTTTGGCCACGCGTGCTGCCCTTATTCCGCGCGCACCGGTACGCGGCCGGCAACCGCGCACATCAGTTCATAGCCGATGGTCCCGCAATGGCGCGCGACGTCGTCGATCGGCAGCGCGTTGCCCCACAGCTCGACCCGCGCGCCGACGCCGGCCTGTGGGCACGGCGTCAGGTCGACGGTAATCATGTCCATCGACACGCGGCCGACGATCCGCGTGCGGATGCCGTCGACGATCACCGGCGTGCCCTCGGGCGCGACGCGCGGATAGCCGTCCGCATAGCCGCACGCGACGACGCCGATGCGCATCTGCGCCGGCGCGGAGAACGTCGAGCCGTAACCGATCGCCTGCCCCTTCGCGATCGTCTGCACGGCGATCAACTCGGACGCGAGCGTCATCGCGGGCTTCAGGCCCGTGTCGGCGATGTCGGTCGACAGCCCCGACGGCGATGCGCCATACAGCACGATCCCGGGGCGCACCCAGTCGAAGTGCGTATCCGGATGCCACAGCACGGCCGCCGAATTCGCGAGGCTGCGCGCACCGGCAATGTTTTCCGCACCGCGCTCGAACGTCGCGAGCTGGTCGGCCACGCCCCGCTCATTGTCGGCGTCGGAAAAATGGGTCATCAACGTAATCTGGCCGATGCCGGGGCACGCACGGGCGCGCTCCCACGCCGCGCGGTATTTCTCCGGCACGTAGCCGAGCCGGTTCATCCCGCTGTTCATCTTGAGCTGCACGTTGACGGGCTTCGACAGCCGCGCCGTTTCCAGCATCCGCATCTGCTCGTCGTTGTGGACGGTGGTCGTCAGGCTGTAGCGGTCGATCACGTCGATGTCGGTCGAGCGGAAGAACCCCTCGAGCAGCAGGATCGGGCCGGCCCAGCCGAGCTCGCGCAGCTTCACGGCCTCGTCGAGGTCGAGCAGGCCGAAGCCGTCGGTGCCGCGCAGGCCGGGAAACACGCGCGCGAGACCGTGGCCGTATGCGTTGGCCTTGACGACCGCCCAGACCTTGGACGGGCCGGCAAATCGGCGGACGACGGAAAGATTGTTCGCGAGAGCGGCGGTATGGATGGTGGCGGAGATCGGGCGCGGCATGGGAAATTTACGTAAAGACGCTTGCGAATCATCAGCTTACCGCGCCTTTTGAGCACCGAAGCCGACAATTTGCGGAACGATCGGGGAATCTTGCTAGTCCGAACTGCCGTATTTTCGTGTTATAAAGCCGTGCGCACAACCCATTTCGAACGGAATAAGCCGATCGCATACCAGGCGGCCTACGCGGCCCTGCCGCAGCGACGAAAGCATCGCATCAGATGAAAAAAGGTTTTTACACCATCATGGCCGCGCAGTTTTTCTCGTCGTTGGCCGACAATGCGCTTCTCATCGCCGCCATCGCCCTGCTGAAAGACCTCCACGCTCCCAACTGGATGACACCGCTGCTCAAGCTGTTCTTCGTGTTGTCCTACGTGGTGCTGGCGGCGTATGTCGGTGCGTTCGCCGACTCGCGCCCGAAGGGCCGCGTGATGTTCATCACCAACTCGATCAAGGTGATCGGCTGCATGATCATGCTGTTCGGCGCGCATCCGCTGATCGCGTACGGGATCGTCGGCTTCGGCGCCGCGGCCTACTCGCCCGCGAAATACGGCATTCTGACCGAGCTGCTGCCGGCCGACAGGCTCGTCGCCGCGAACGGCTGGATCGAGGGCACGACCGTCAGCTCGATCATTCTCGGCACCGTGCTCGGCGGCGCACTGATCAGCCCGCACATCGCGTCGCACGTGATCGCGCACACGCCGGCCTGGATCGCCACGCCTGCCGAAGCAGCGATGGTGATCATCATGGCGATCTACGTGATCGCCGCCATCTTCAACCTCCGGATCCCCGATACGGGCGCGCGCTATCCGAAGCAGGAGCGCGGCCCGGTCAAGCTCCTCACCGACTTCGCCGACTGCTTCATGGTGCTCTGGCGCGACAAGCTCGGCCAGATCTCGCTCGCTGTCACGACGCTATTCTGGGGCGCCGGCGCGACGCTGCAGTTCATCGTGCTGAAGTGGGCCGAAGTCTCGCTCAACATGTCGCTGTCCGAAGGCGCGATCCTGCAGGCCGTGGTCGCGGTCGGTGTCGCGGGCGGCGCGATTGCCGCCGCCGCGCGGATACCGCTGAAGAAGTCGCTCACCGTGCTGCCGGTCGGCATCATCATGGGCATCGCGGTCATGCTGATGGCGTTCTACACGCGCGACCTGTTCCCGACGCACTGGGCCCTGCACTTCGGCCACCTGCGCCTGCCGGCATACCTGATCGTCGCGTACATCTTCCTGATCTGCGTCGGCGCGCTGTCCGGCTACTTCGTGGTTCCGATGAACGCCCTGCTACAGCATCGCGGCCACGTGCTGCTGTCGGCCGGCCACTCGATCGCGGTGCAGAATTTCAACGAGAACCTGTCGGTGCTCGTGATGCTGTGCCTGTATGCGGTGCTGGTCTGGCTCGACGTGCCGGTCGGCGTCGTGATCGTGCTGTTCGGCACGTTCGTATGCCTGACGATGTGGCTCGTGATGCGCCGCCACCAGGCGAACCAGCGTCAGTTCGACTCGGTCGCGCTGATCGGCGAATCGCGGCACTGACGCTACACTTCCCGTTTTCGTCCGTCGGCGCCGGTCTTCGAACCGGCGCCTCGCCATCATGACTCACCCGATACCCAACGTCCTGACGATCGCCGGCTCCGACTCGGGCGGCGGCGCGGGCATCCAGGCCGACATCAAGACTTTCTCCGCGCTCGGCGCGTACGGCGCGAGCGTGATCACCGCGCTGACCGCGCAGAACACGCGCGGCGTGACGGGCGTGCACACGCCGGATGCCGCGTTCGTGACCGCGCAGCTCGACGCGGTGTTCGACGACATCCGCATCGACGCGGTCAAGATCGGCATGCTCGCGAACGCGGCGATCGTGCACGCGGTGGCCGACGCGCTGCGGCGCCATGCGCCGCGCTTCATCGTGCTCGACACCGTGATGATCTCGAAGAGCTCGCACACGCTGCTCGCGCCCGACGCGGTCGACGCATTGCGCGAAGCGCTGCTGCCGCTCGCGACCGTGGTCACGCCGAACCTGCCCGAAGCGGCTGCCCTGCTCGGGGATGCGCCCGCGACGACCGAAGACGAGATGGTCCGGCAAGGCCGGGCGCTGCTGAAGACCGGCGCATGCGCCGTGCTGATGAAGGGCGGCCATTTGCCCGACGCGGCCGCGAGCCCCGACTGGCTCGTCGATGC
The DNA here is from genome assembly GCF_053427845.1 of Burkholderia sp. AW49-1. Lineage (NCBI taxonomy): Bacteria > Pseudomonadati > Pseudomonadota > Betaproteobacteria > Burkholderiales > Burkholderiaceae > Burkholderia > Burkholderia sp. AW49-1. The sequence continues at coordinate 133,221 of NZ_JBSAXF010000015.1, forward strand.
GGTGCATACGGTGCGATTCGTCGGCGCGCGCGTGCCGGTCAGCAACACGCACGGCACCGGCTGTACGCTGTCGTCGGCGATCGCCGCGCTGCTGCCGCAACTGCCCGATCTCGAGAGCGCGGTGCGCGAAGCGAAGGCCTATCTGACCGGCGCGATCGCCGCGAGCGGCCAGCTCGACGTCGGCCACGGCGTCGGGCCCGTCCATCACTTCCATCGCTGGTGGTGAACGCCGGCTGACGCGGCGTCAGTGGTCCTGCGCGGCGAACGCCCGCGCACGCGCCGGCCAGTCGTCCGGGACGATGAAACCGCGCGCCGTCTCCCGCCATACGCCGTCGCTGTCCTGTCGATGCACGCCGATCAGCGCAGGCGCCTGGCGCGCCGTCAATACGGACGGTAGCTCGATCGACTGCGCCAGCGGTTCGGGCGCGGCGTCCGCCGCCGCCCGCCGCGGCGCGAGCCACGCCAGCCGCGGCAGCACGTTCCACGCCGCTCCACCAGGTTGCGCGGCCGCCCAGGCCGGCCACTGCGCATGCGTGAGCCAGAACCCGCGCGGATGATCGACCGCGATTTCCGCGGCCACCGGCGGCAGCGGCACGCCGTGCGGATAGAACAGCCAGCCCTTGATGAACATCTGCGCATCGGACGGCGCGCCGTAGCCGAGCAGCGCGAACCCGTGGCGATCGCTCAGCCTCAATTGATGCTCGAGCAACCGGCTGCGCTTGCGGTCGAGGCGGTCGACGAGATTCGGTCCGACGAAATCCGCGAGCGATGCGTCGCCGTCCACCGGCGCGCATAGATAGCACTTCACCGCGAGTTCCCAGTGCAGGCGCTGCCCGCCCGGCGCATCGACGAGGAAATCGACTTCACCGAGCGTCTTGCCGTTGCTGCGCAGCGGCAGATTGGCGGCGACGAGCCGCAGCGACGGCCCGTGCGTGAGGAAATACTCGAGCAGGCATTCGGCATAGCGGCCGAGTCGCACGGGCCGCTGGCCGTCGAGCGCCCTGTGCAGCGGCTCCGGCGCAGCGTCGAGCGCGACGAGCCACGCTTCGACGGCCACCCGCTCGACCGCGTCCGACCACGGATGCGCGAGCGGTGCGCCGGGTGCCGCGGTGAGCAGGCTCGGGCTCGCCAGAAGCCAGCCCAGATCGCGGACCGCGGCATCGTGCAGCGTATCGACGAACGCGAACGCCGCTCCGCGCGTCATTGTCCGGCCGGCTCGTTCGCGTCGACGCCCTCCGCCCGCTGGAACGTATCGCGCGCCAGGCACAGGTCGGCCCACGCCTTCGACTTGTCCTGCAGACTGCGCAGCAGGTACGCAGGGTGATAGGTAACGATCACCGGCACGCCTTCGTACGCGTGCACGCGGCCGCGCAGCGAGGCAATGCTCGCGTCCGTCTTCAGCAGCGTCTGCGCGGCGAAGCGGCCGAGCGCGACGATCAGCTTCGGCTTCACGAGCGCGACCTGGCGCTGCAGGTACGGCTCGCAGCGCGCGACCTCGTCCGGTTCCGGATTGCGGTTGCCCGGCGGGCGGCACTTGATCACGTTGGCGATGTAGACGTTGTCACCGCGCTTGAGCGCGAGCGACTGCAGCATGTTGTCGAGCAGCTTGCCGGCCTGGCCGACGAACGGCTCGCCCTGCTTGTCCTCGTTCTCGCCCGGCGCCTCGCCGATCAGCATCCAGTCCGCCTCCCGATCGCCGACACCGAACACGGTATTGGTGCGCTTCTCGCACAGGCGGCAGCTCGTGCAGCCGGCGACGCGTGCGGCCAGCGCATCCCAGTCGAGCATCGCCACCGGGGTAGCGGCGGGACGCGATTCGGCCGGCGGCAGCGGATCGCCGGGCGGCGCCGCGTCGAACCAGGCGAAATCGTCCTCGGTGACGGGCGGCATGTCGTCCGCGGCAGCGGCCGGTGCGGGCGGGGTGGGCGCACGGTCGTCATCGCGCGCGACACGTGCGGCCGAAGCGGCTTCGCCCGCCGGTGCCGCATCGCGTGCGGTTGCGCCGACCGGTGGCGTAACGTCACGTGCGAACGCGCGCGTCGCAGGTGGCTGCGTGTCGCGAGGCTGTTCCGCGACCGGCCGAGGCGTTGCCGAGACGGTTGCGCTCGCAACGGCGGATACCTCGTCCCCGGCGCCGGACGCGGCTGTCGGCGTTGCGCCCGCTTCATCGCTTTGCGCACGCTGCCCGCGCCGGATCCAAATTTGCGCGAGCCCCATTTCCTCGAGCGCTGCTTCAGCCCACGCCATGCACGTCCCCTTCGTCCTTGTTCAGCGTCAGACGCATCACGATCGCGTCCTCCCGGCTGCGATGCCGCGCCGGATAGTAGTTCTTGCGCCGGCCGATCGTCACGAAACCGAAGCGCTCGTACAGATGGATCGCGCGCGGATTGGACGGCCGCACCTCGAGCAACACGCCGTCGAGCCGTTCGGCACGCGAGATGCGCACGGCTTCGCGCAGCAGTGCGAGGCCCGCGCCCGACTGCTGGGCCGCCGGGGCGACGCACAGGTTCAGCAGGTGCATCTCGTCGATGACCGGCATCAGCACGCAATAGCCGACGAGCGCACCCGTCACGTGCCGCAGGCACACGCCGAAATAGCCGTTGCGCAGCGAATCTTCGAAATTGCCGCGACTCCACGGAAATTCGTACGCGACCTGCTCGATCGCGACGACTTCGTCGAGATCGGTATCCGTCATCGGCGACAGATAGCGGTCGCTCAACAATACGCCCGTCATCCTTTCGCTCCGCCCGTCTGCGCGGCGCGGGCCGCGATACGCTCGGCGGTGGTCTGCGCGACCTTGTCGCGCACGTACTCCGGTGCAGCCTGGTCGGCCGCCACCGTCCGGCCGGCGCGGAACGCACGCAGCGCGGCATGCGCCACCGCCAACGCGTGCGGCAGCGCGTCGCCGTCGATCACGGCCGCGGCAGCCGCGGCCGGCAGCTGCGTGCCGAATGCGGCCGCCGCGTTGCCCGCAAGCGTGAACGGCGCGTCGGGCACACCGACGTCACCCGGCGCATCGAGCGAGGCAGGATGCAGCGTGCGCCAGTCGCCCGCCTGGTCGTCCCACGCGAAGTCGGCCCAGTACGCTTCGTCCATCCGCGCATCGAGCGCGGCCAGCACGCGCGTCGTGCCGGGCGCGCGCAGCCGCGCATGCTCGGCGCACGCGAGCAGCGTGCTGACCGGCACGACCGGCAGCCCGCGCCCGAACGCGAGACCTTGAGTAATGCCGGTCGCGGTACGCAGCCCGGTGAACGAGCCGGGGCCCGCGCCGAACGCAATCGCGTCGCAATCGGCGAACGTGAGGCCCGATTCGGCGAAGAGCTCCTGGATGGCCGGCAGCACGCGCGTGCTCGACACGGCGCCCGTCAGTTCGTGGCGGATCCAGGTTTGCGGGGTGGAAACGGCGTCATCGGCCGAAGCCGAGCGCAGCAGCGCGACCGAGCAGTATTCGGTCGACGTATCGATGGCGAGGAGCACTGTTTGCGTCATGGCCGACATTGTAATGCGGCGCCCCGCTCCCACGGGCGATCGGACCCGATCGCATTGCGCGCGCCGCGCGGCCGGCGGTTTGGAAGGATCGCTCGACCCCGCGCGGCACGGCGCTTGATAAGATCGCCCGACTTGAAACCCTACGGAGACACACGATGAGCGAACTCACCGCCCGATTCGACCAGGCCCAGATCGACGTCAAGCAACTGACCGAGCGACCGGGCAACCTGACCCTGCTGCGCCTGTACGCGCTCTTCAAGCAGGCGACCGACGGCGACGCGCACGGCGACAAGCCGGGCTTCACCGATATCGTCGGCAAGTACAAGTACGACGCGTGGGAAGCGCTGAAAGGCACGACCCAGGATGCGGCGAAGCAGCAATACATCGAACTCGTCGAATCGCTGAAGAACGGCACGGCGTCCTGACCTGCCCTGCCCGCCGCAATAGGCAATCAAATCAGTGGCGCAGCGCAGCAAATCTCTTTATAATGCTGGCTGCGTCACCTCCCGCGCTCGGCTCGCAAGCCGTTCCGGCCCGACGCCTCGTAGCGTTAAGCTCCAATCCGGTTTAGAACCTGTCCCCTCCTGCTTCGACCCTCGCGGTCGTCACTTATCAGGCTGGCGGCCCCGCTCCTGAAGCGCGCCGCACCCAAAACAGCTTCTAATGCCTCATCCGCCGACGGTTCGGCGGATTGCACCCGTTTCCCGATTTGCTCGCTGAATCCGACGACTTGGGTATGCGCGATTGGCGCCGACGTTTCACCCACTGTGTTTCAAGGATTGTTATGACTTCGAGCATCAACTCCAGCCCGCTCAACGCGATCGCCGACCAGGCGCTCGGTCTCGACGACGCCGCCGCACCGGCAGCGGTCGAACCGGCGTCGGACGAGCCGACTTTCGCGTCGCTCGGGTTGTCGCCGGAGATCGTCTCCGCGCTGCAGGCCGCCGGCTACGCCAAGCCGACGCCGGTCCAGCAGCGCGCGATTCCGGCCGGCATCGCCGGCCGGGACCTGCTAGTGTCGAGCCCGACCGGTTCGGGCAAGACGGCCGCATTCATGCTGCCCGCGATCGAACGTTTCGCGCAGCTTCAGAAGACGCTGGCGCAGCAACCGCGTGCGCCGCGCGACCCGAACCAGGGCGACCGCCGTGCGCGCCGCCCGCAACCCGTCGCCCGCCCGGGCCTGCTCGTGCTGACGCCGACCCGTGAACTCGCGATGCAGGTCACCACGGCCGCGTCGACCTACGGCAAGCACCTGAAGCGCCTGCGCACGGTCAGCATCCTCGGCGGCGTCGCCTACGGTCAGCAGCTGATGCTGCTCGCGAAGAACCCCGAGATCCTGGTCGCCACGCCGGGCCGCCTGCTCGACCACCTCGAGCGCGGCCGCATCGACCTGTCCGAACTGAAGATGCTCGTGCTCGACGAAGCCGACCGCATGCTCGACATGGGCTTCATCGACGACATCGAGACGATCGTCGCCGCGACCCCCGAGTCGCGCCAGACGATGCTGTTCTCGGCCACGCTCGACGGCAAGATCGGTTCGCTGACGAGCCGCCTGCTGAAGGATCCGGAGCGCATCGAGATCACGGCGAAGATCGAGTCGCGCGCGAACATCGCGCAGACCGTACACTACGTCGACGACCGCGATCACAAGGATCGCCTGCTCGATCACCTGCTGCGCGACGGCGCGCTTGATCAGGCGATCATCTTCACGGCGACCAAGATCGACGCCGACCAGCTCGCCGGCCGTCTCGCCGACGCCGGCTTCCAGTCGGCGGCGCTACACGGCGATCTGCCGCAGGGCGCGCGCAACCGCACCATCCGTGCGCTGCGCGAGCGCCGCGTGCGCGTGCTGGTCGCGACCGACGTCGCGGCCCGCGGCATCGACATCCCGGGCATCACGCACGTGTTCAACTACGACCTGCCGAAGTTCGCGGAAGACTACGTCCACCGTATCGGCCGTACGGGCCGTGCCGGCCGTTCGGGCACCGCGGTGAGCCTCGTGCACCACGCCGAACAAGGCGCGCTCAAGCGCATCGAGCGCTTCGTGCGCTCGCCGCTGCCGGTCAACGTGATCGAAGGCTTCGAGCCGCGCAAGGCTCCCCCGCGCAACGATCGCGGCACCGGTGGCCGCGGCCGTCCGGGCGGCGGTAACGGCGGGCGTCGTTTCGGCGGCAAGCCGGGCGGCGGTCATGGCGGCAACGGCCGCAGCTACGGCGGCGGCAATGGCGGCGGCTGGAGCGGCAAGCCGGGCGGTAGCCGTGATGGCGGCCCGCGTCGCGACGGCCAGCGCAGCGGCGGCCCACGTCGCAGCAATTCGGCGTCGTAAGCACGCCCGGGCGGCCCTTGCGCCGCCCCGCCCATTCGGCAGACCGGCGCACCCGCGCCGGTTTTTTTTCGTCCCGCGCCAAATTTCACGATGCGGAAAATTTTTTTGAGTCGTAAAAAATCATGCTGCGCGGCACAACCTTACAATTGCGAGATGGGAAAAATCGTTTCTAATTGTGAAACCAGAACTGCAAGATATTGATTAATAACAACTAAAAATTTTCAAACTTCCTGAGCCACCCCCTGTTTCGCTCCGGTCGGTTTGCCTAGACTCTTATACAAGACTTCCCGAAACAATACGCACTCTGCCCCTGTTTCGGGAACAGCTTCAGCACCGACCGATCTGGCAACACACCGCATCAAGGAGCTCATCATGTCGCGACAGCAACAGGCACAGGAACTGCAAAAGCAATGGGAAACCGATCCGCGCTGGAAGGGGATCAAGCGCAGCTACACGGCTGAGGACGTGGTTCGCCTGCGCGGTTCGATCGCCGTCGAGCACACGCTCGCCAAGCGCGGCGCGGAAAAGCTGTGGACGCTCATCAACGAGGAGCCGTTCGTCAACGCGCTCGGCGCGCTGACCGGCAACCAGGCGATGCAGCAGGTGAAGGCGGGGCTGAAGGCGATCTACCTGTCCGGCTGGCAGGTGGCCGGCGACGCGAACGTCGCGGGCGAAATGTATCCGGACCAGTCGCTGTACCCGGCGAACTCGGTGCCGCTCGTCGTCAAGCGCATCAACAACACGCTGACGCGTGCCGACCAGATCCAGTGGTCCGAAGGCAAGAACCCGGGCGACGAAGGATACGTCGACTTCTTCGCGCCGATCGTTGCCGATGCGGAAGCCGGCTTCGGCGGCGTGCTGAACGCGTTCGAACTGATGAAGGCGATGATCGAGGCAGGCGCGTCGGGCGTCCACTTCGAGGACCAGCTCGCGTCCGTGAAGAAGTGCGGCCACATGGGCGGCAAGGTGCTCGTGCCGACGCGCGAAGCGGTCGCGAAGCTCTCGGCGGCGCGTCTCGCGGCCGACGTGATGGGCACGCCGACCGTGCTGGTCGCGCGGACCGACGCCGAAGCGGCGGATCTGATCACATCCGACATCGACGACAACGACAAGCCGTTCCTGACGGGCGAGCGCACGGTAGAAGGCTTCTTCCGGACGAAGCCGGGCATCGGGCAGGCGATCTCGCGCGGCCTCGCGTATGCGCCGTACGCCGACCTCGTCTGGTGCGAAACGGGCAAGCCGGATCTCGAGTACGCGAAGAAATTCGCCGAAGCGATCCACAAGCAGTTCCCGGGCAAGATGCTGTCGTACAACTGTTCGCCGTCGTTCAACTGGAAGAAGAACCTCGACGACGCGACGATCGCGAAGTTCCAGAAGGAGCTCGGCGCGATGGGCTACAAGTTCCAGTTCATCACGCTGGCCGGCTTCCATGCGCTGAACTACTCGATGTTCAACCTCGCGCACGGCTATGCCCGCACGCAGATGAGCGCGTTCGTCGAACTGCAGCAGGCCGAGTTCGCGGCGGCGGACAAGGGCTTCACGGCCGTCAAGCACCAGCGCGAAGTCGGCACCGGCTACTTCGACGCGGTCACGCAGACGGTCGAGCGCGAAGCCTCGACGACCGCGCTGCATGGCTCGACCGAAGACGAACAGTTCTTCGACGGCAAGAAGGTCGCATAACGCGCGAAAAAAGGCGCCACGCCGAGGCCCGCCCGTCATGCGACGGCGCGGCATCGGCTGCACGGGACAACAATCAGGGAGGAGACGGCCGGCGCGCGGTGACCCGTGCGACCCGCCGCGCGGCCTGCGGCCGCCAGCAACGACGCGCGCCGGCTTCGTCCGGCGCGCTTTTTTTCAGCGGCGCTGCCGTGCCGCCGCACGCGCGGCCACATACGGCGCCGCGTCTACCGATAGACGATCACCGGAATTTTCGTATGGGTCAGCACGCGCTGCGTTTCGCTGCCGATCAGCAGACTGCCGAGCCCGCGTCGCCCGTGCGACGCCATGAAGATCACGTCGCAGCCACCGCGTTCAGCTGCCTCGATGATGCCGAGGTACGGCGACGGATGCACGCTGGTCCAGCTGTCGCATACGACGCCGGCCGCCTTCGCGGCCGCCTGCACGTCGTCCAGGTGCGCGCGCGCCTCGCGCTCGCTACGCGCCCGGAAATCGGCGGGCGGTTCGATGATCACTTCGGAAAACGGCGAGTATGGATACTGCGGCAGGCACGCATAGGCCGTGACCTGCGCGCCGACCGCGCGCGCCAGGTCGATCGCGCCGTCGATCGCCTTCTGCGACAGCTCGGAGCCGTCGGTTGGAACGAGGATGTGCCGGAACATCGCGCCCTCCTGCGTCAGACGCATCGCGCGCGCCGCGACCCCATGCGGGCCGACCCCGGCGTGTCGCGCATGCCAGTTTCGATTGTAGTGCGCGAAACCGGGCGACCGGCGCCGGCAGCGGGTTCGCCCTCATATCGGAAACGCGCGGGCGGGCGCGCCCTACTCGCCCCAATACCCCGGCCGCTCGTACGTATGTTTCAGGTAATCGAGAAACAGGCGCACGCGCAGCGGCAGGTGGCGGCGCTGCGGAAATACCGCGTGGATGCCGATCGGCGGCGCCGCGAACGCATCGAGCACGCTGACGAGGCGCCCGGCAGCGATGTCGTCGCCGACTTCCCACCACGAGCGCCATGCCAGGCCGTACCCGGCGAGGCACCACTCGTGCAGCACCGCGCCGTCCGAGCATTCCATCGTGCCGTTCACGCGAATCGACACGACCTTGCTGTCCTCCTGGAACGCCCAGCCCCGCTGCTGGTTCGCGTTCGCGGCGAGCGCGAGGCAGTTGTGGCGCGCGAGTTCGGCGAGCGTGACCGGCGTGCCGCGCCGCGCGAGATACGCGGGAGACGCGACGCACACGCGCCGGTTCTCGCCGAGCTTCAGCGACACCAGCGACGAATCGGGCAGCTCGCCGAGCCGCACCGCGCAATCGAACCCTTCGTTGACGAGATCGACCATGCGGTCGGACAGATCGAGCGTGACGGACACGTCCGGGTGCGCGCCGCTGAATTCGGGCACGAGCGGCGCGACGTGGCGCCGGCCAAAGCCGGCCGGTGCGGAAATGCGCAGGTGGCCGCTCGCCTTCACACCGCCGGCGGACACGCTCGCCTCGGCGTTCTGCATGTCGTTGATGATCCGCTGGCAATCCTCGAGGAAGGCCGAACCCTCGAAGGTCAGCGTGAGCTTGCGCGTCGTGCGCACCAGCAGCTTGACGCCGAGCCGCTCCTCGAGCGCGTCGAGGCGGCGGCCGATGATCGCCGGTGCGACACCTTCCGCGTGCGCGGCCGCCGACAGGCTGCCCTTCGCCGCAACCGCGGCGAACGTTTCGATCTGTTTGAACCGGTCCATGACTCGCCAGGGCGGCGCTGCCGCCCTTCAAATAGCTTGAGCGGTCAAGATTATGTATATGAAAGTAAAAGATCAAGTGATGATTAGCGTCTTTTTTAGCACCTGTTATCACGAATAGAATCGACCCGACCTCTGAAACTGGAGCGCAAGGCTATGTCGGCCACAACGACACTCTCCTCTCCCGACGCAATCCTCTTCGACGCATTCGGCACGTTGTTCGACGTGCATGCGGTCGTGGCCGCGGCAGAGCAGATGTTTCCCGGTCACGGGGAGCGGTTATCGCAGCTGTGGCGACGCAAGCAAATCGAATACTCGCAGTTGCGCACGCTCGCCGATCCGTCCGGCGCCCGCTATCGGCCGTTCCGCGACATCACGCTCGACGCGCTGCGGTTCGCCGCGCGCCTGCTCGGCCTCGCGCTGAACAGCGCGGCCGAAAAGCGGCTGATGGACGAATACGCGTGCCTGTCCACCTATCCCGACACGGTGCCCGCGCTGCGCAAGCTGCGCGCGCTCGAACCGCGCCCGCCGCTCGCGATCCTGTCGAACGGCAACCCGGAGATGCTCGACATCGCGATCAAGAGCGCCGGCATGTCCGGCCTGTTCGATCGTGTGCTGTCCGCCGATGCGGTGCGCGCGTACAAGCCGAGCCCGGTCGCGTACGCACTCGGCACCGCTGCGTTCGGCGCGAATCCGCGCGACATCGTGTTCGTGTCGTCGAACGCCTGGGACGTCGCGGGCGCCGCCTGGTTCGGCTACACGACGTTCTGGCTCAACCGCACGGGCGCGCCCGCCGAGGAACTCGGCGTGCCGCCCGACGGCACCGGCAGCGGCATGGCCGACCTGCTCGCATTCCTCGCCACCCCGGCTTCGTCCGGCAGACCCGCGAACCGCGCGCGCCCCGGCCCGGGCGCATGACGTTCGCGGCGCTGCCGCCTCCCCCTTTCACCGAAACCGCAACTGACCGACCAAGGAGATGAGACTCATGAGCACCCCGATCACGCTGCCGCAAGGCATGGCGATCACCGGCGAAATCAAGCCGGGTTACGAAGCGATCCTGACGCCTGAAGCGCTCGCACTCGTCGCTGCGCTGCACCGCGCGTTCGAGCCGCGCCGCCAGGCACTGCTGCAGGCCCGCGTCGAGCGCACCAAGCGCCTCGACGCCGGCGAACGCCCCGATTTCCTGGCCGATACGAAAGCGATCCGCGAAGGCGACTGGAAGGTCGCGCCGCTGCCGGCCGATCTGCAATGCCGCCGCGTCGAGATCACCGGCCCCGTCGAGCGCAAGATGATCATCAACGCGCTGAACTCCGGCGCCGATTCGTACATGACGGACTTCGAGGATTCGAACGCGCCGAACTGGACGAACCAGATCGACGGCCAGATCAACCTGAAGGACGCCGTGCGCCGCACGATTTCGCTCGAGCAGAACGGTAAGTCGTACCGGCTGAACGACAAGGTCGCGACGCTGATCGTGCGTCCGCGCGGCTGGCACCTCGACGAGAAGCACGTGACGGTCGACGGCCAGCGCGTGTCCGGCGGCATCTTCGATTTCGCGCTGTTCCTGTTCCACAACGCGAAGGAACTGATCGCGCGCGGCTCGGGCCCGTACTTCTACCTCCCGAAGATGGAAAGCCATCTCGAGGCGCGCCTGTGGAACGACATCTTCGTCGTCGCACAGGAGGCAGTTGGCGTGCCGCGCGGCACGATCCGAGCGACGGTGTTGATCGAGACGATCCTCGCGGCGTTCGAGATGGACGAGATCCTGTACGAGCTGCGCGAACACAGCTCGGGCCTGAACGCCGGCCGCTGGGACTACATCTTCTCGGCGATCAAGAAGTTCAAGAACGACCGCGACTTCTGCCTGGCCGATCGCTCGAAGATCACGATGACGGTGCCGTTCATGCGCGCATACGCGCTGCTGCTGCTGAAGACCTGTCACAAACGCAACGCGCCGGCGATCGGCGGGATGAGCGCGCTGATTCCGATCAAGAACGATCCGGAAGCGAACGACAAGGCGATGGGCGGCGTGCGGTCGGACAAGCAGCGCGACGCGACCGACGGCTACGACGGCGGCTGGGTCGCGCACCCGGGCCTCGTGCCGATCGCGATGGAAGAATTCGTCAAGGTGCTCGGCGACAAGCCGAACCAGATCGCGAAGCAGCGCGACGACGTCCAGATCGAAGGGAAGAACCTGCTCGACTTCCAGCCCGAAGCACCGATCACCGAAGCCGGCCTGCGCAACAACATCAACGTCGGCATCCATTATCTCGGCGCCTGGCTCGACGGCAACGGCTGCGTGCCGATCCACAACCTGATGGAAGACGCGGCGACCGCCGAGATTTCCCGCTCGCAGGTGTGGCAGTGGATCCGCTCGCCGAAGGGCGTGCTCGACGACGGCCGCAAGGTCACCGCTGAGCTCGTACGCGAATTCGCGAAGGCCGAGCTTGAGAACGTGAAGCGTTCGGTCGGCGGCAACACGCAACCGTACGAGCGTGCCGCGGCGATCTTCGAACAGATGTCGACGTCGGAAGGCTTCACCGAATTCCTGACGCTGCCGCTGTACGAGGAAATCTGACGAAGCGGACCGGGTCGACCTGCTCGCCCCGTCCTGCCCGCCGGTCGCGCGACGCGCGACACGCAACACGGCGGCATGAAAAAAGCGCCCCGC
>NZ_JBSAXF010000150.1:0-203 GCF_053427845.1 Burkholderia sp. AW49-1
GAGGCGGTGGTCGCGTTCGTGGTGCTGAAGCGTTCGCGTCCGGAAGGCGAGGAGGCGGCGGCGCTCGCGAAGACGCTGCGCGACTGGGTCGGCAAGCAGATCGGGCCGATCGCGAAGCCGAAGGACATCCGCTTCGGCGACAACCTGCCGAAGACGCGCTCGGGCAAGATCATGCGGCGCCTGTTGCGCTCGCTCGCCAAGGG
>NZ_JBSAXF010000151.1:0-200 GCF_053427845.1 Burkholderia sp. AW49-1
ATGTCTTCGTTTTCGTTCAGGCCGTAGCTCACGACGTTGAACCACTTGCCCGACATGTTCACCGGCGAGCCGTGCGTCAGGTGACCACCGTGCGCGAGGCTCATGCCCATGATCGTGTCGCCCGGCTTGAGCATCGCGAAGAACACGCCCTGGTTCGCCTGCGAACCCGAGTTCGGCTGCACGTTCGCGGCTTCCGCGCC
>NZ_JBSAXF010000152.1:0-200 GCF_053427845.1 Burkholderia sp. AW49-1
TCCAGATGCAGCGTGCGTGCGATTTCCGGCATGTCGGCGCGGCCGTGGTACGGCGCCATCGCGAGCGTCTCGATCAGGCCGGCCATCAGGTTGGTCGACACTTGCGGCAGCCAGCTGCCGAGCTCGAGCCCCTTCTTCGTCGCCTCCCCGGTCTGGCGTGCGGTCATCTTCGCGTAGATGTCGTCGACGAGCTTGCGGAA
>NZ_JBSAXF010000016.1:0-134485 GCF_053427845.1 Burkholderia sp. AW49-1
ATTCGGCACGCTGATCGGCTATGTGATGGGCGCCGGCGTCGTCGCGCTGCTCACCGCGTCGCTGTCACAGGAAGCGCTGCTGTCGTGGGGCTGGCGCGTGCCGTTCCTGATCGCGGGCCCGCTCGGCCTGATCGGCCTGTACATCCGGATGAAGCTCGAGGAAACGCCGGCGTTCAAGCGCCAGGCCGAAGAACGCGAAGCGCAGGACAAGGCCGTGCCGAAGGCGCGCTTCCGCGAAACGCTGATGCGCAACTGGCGCGCGCTGCTGCTCTGCGTCGGCCTCGTGCTGATCTTCAACGTGACCGACTACATGGTGCTGTCGTACCTGCCGAGCTTCATGTCGTCGACGCTGCACTTCGACGAATCGCACAGCCTCGTGCTGGTGCTGATCGTGATGGTGCTGATGATGCCGCTGACGCTCGCCGCCGGCCGCCTGTCGGACAAGGTCGGCCGCAAGCCCGTGATGCTGGCCGGCTGCGTCGGCCTGCTGGTGCTGTCGATCCCGTCGATGATGCTGATCCACGCCGGCACCACCGCGTCGGTGTTCGGCGGCCTGCTGATTCTCGGCGTGCTGCTGTCGTGCTTCACCGGCGTGATGCCGTCGGCACTGCCGGCGCTGTTCCCGACCGAGATCCGCTACGGCGCGCTCGCGATCGGCTTCAACGTGTCGGTATCGTTGTTCGGCGGCACGACGCCGCTCGTCACCGCGTGGCTCGTCGACGTGACCCACAACCTGATGATGCCCGCCTACTACATGATGGGCGCCGCCGTGATCGGCATCGTGTCGGTCGTCGCGCTTGCCGAAACCGCGCGCCAACCGCTCAAGGGCTCCCCGCCGGCCGTCGCGACGCACCGCGAGGCGCATCAGCTGGTGCGCCAGATGCGCGAGGACGACGACGCGGAGATTTACGGCGTCGTGTCGACTGCACGCGCCTGAGCATCGCCCAAGAAAAAGCCCCGGCGAAAGCCGGGGCTCGATCGAACCCGATCCGCCCGACCGGCTTGCGCCGGCCGGGCTTTTTTTCATCTGCTGGATGGACGCGCGATCATGCGTGCGCTTCGCAGTGGCGGCAGAAGATCAGCGCCCGCGAACGCGACACCGCAGCCTGCGCACCGCGCGCCGCGACGATCAGCCCGACCTGGCCGAGATTGAAATCGCGCTCGACCATCAGCTGCGTCAACGCGGCAAGCGGCAACACGACGGACGGGTGGTACAGACTCGATTCGATCAGCGCTCTCATCATCGGCTCCATCAGGCAATGCATATTCGATGGAGTGGATTCTAGGGATCGGCCGCAACCGGATAAACAGCGCGAATGCGAAGTCACTTGTCAGCGATGGAGAACAATCGGCCGGGCCTTTGGCGGGCGGGCCGAGCGGCTGGCGGCGGACGACCCGGGAACGCAGGACAGAGCGTGCGCGACGGGGGCTTGCGGACGCCGCACCAGGCGAAAACGAGTGACCACGCGGCCGATGGCGGCCGAGTCGATCCGTGCCGAATGTCGGCGAGAGTCCCGGCGGGATCGCACGCCGGCAGCATCGCCCGCCGCCCTCGCTCCCGTGCCGACGCGACAGCCGCCGGCTTCAGTCGAGCGGCGTCTCGACGAACGCCGGCAGCGCTTCCGCCCGCGCCGAATGCGCGGCGAGCGCCGGATAACGGGCCGGATCGATCCGCGCGAGCGCCGGGTACTCGGCGCTCGTGAATTGCGTGAAGCGCCACGCGACGGCGACGGTCACGTCGGACTGCAGCAGGCGCGCGCCACCGAACCAGCCATTCGCGGCCGCGGCGAGCGGCTCGAGCTTGTCATACGCGGCCTCGATCTGGCCCAGCACCCGCTCGAGCCACGGGGCGTGCTGCTTCTCGGCCGGCCGCAACGCGTGCTCGTACACCACCTGCACGGTCTTCTCCGCAGCCGCCAGCGCGAATCCGACCGGCACGAGCGTGCGCAGCCGCGCGTCGGCGGCGTCGGGCAGCAGACGCCGCTCGGGCGCGACGCGGTGGTCGAGATAGTCGACGATCAGCGACGAATCGATCAGCGTCGCACCGTCGTCGGTCACGAGCGTCGGCGCCTTCACGACCGGGTTGAACGTCTGGAACTGGTCGAACTGACGGAACACCGAGATCGACTCGTGTTCGAACGGCAGGTCGAGCAGCTTCGCCGAAATGGCGGCACGGCGCACGAACGGGGAATCCAGCATGCCGATCAGCTTCATCGCGAACGCTCCGCTTGAGGGAATGGGATCGACGACTGTAGCAGCGCCATATGTCGACGCCTAGGGCCCGGTCACGTTTCCGACACCCGCTGCGCGGCCAGAGTGACCATAATGCAGATTCAGCCCCCTCCGCCCAAGGTTCGCCATGTGGTACGCCGTCGTCGAGCAGCAGCGGGAATGGATGCGCGCCTGGCGCGCGGCGACGTGCCACGCGTTCGACGTGTGGCCCGCCGCGACGCTGGCGCACGCCGCGTCATCGTGCTACGACGACCTGTTCGAGCCGCTCCTCGGGCCTGCCGCCGGGCCGCCGCGCTTCGAGATCCGGCGCGCGGCGGTCGACGAGCGGATCGTCGCGCGCACGCCGTTCTGCCAGCTGAGACGCTTCGCGCGCGACGACGCTCGGCGCACGGTGCTGCTGTGCGCACCGCTCGCCGGACATGCGGCCGTGATGATGCGGGAGACCGTCGAGGCGCTGCTCGCGGACGGCGACGTCTGCGTGACCGACTGGGTCAATGCGCGCGACGTCCCGATCTCGGCGGGCCGCTTCGGGCTCGACGAATACGTGGCGACGCTCGACGGCTTCGTCGACGTGCTCGCCAGCGACGCGCGGCCGCTGCACGTCGTCGCCGTGTGCCAGGCCACCGTTCCCGCGCTCGGCGCACTGGCGCTGCGCGCCGCGCGCGGCCTCGCACCGCCCGCAAGCGTCACGCTGATCGGCGGGCCGCTCGACGCGCGCGTCAACCCGACCACGCTCGGCACCACCGCCGCGTCCCGGTCGCTCGCGTGGTGCCGCCGCCACCTGATCGACATCGTGCCGCCGCGCTTCCCCGGCCGTGGCCGGCACGTGTTCCCGACCTATCTTCAGCAAGGCGAGATCGCGCTGCTGTATCCGCAACGCTTTCTGACGCTGATCGAGGACTACGCGCGCGCGGCGTCGCATTTCGACCTGACGGCGCTGGCGGACGCGCGGCGTGCGCTGCGCGAATATACGGCGCTGCTCGACATGCCGGCTGAATACTTCCTGGATACCGTCGATATCGTGTTCCAGCGAATGTGCCTCGCGAACGGCACGTGGGACGTCGGCGGGCAGCGCGTCGAGCCGGCCGCGCTGCGCGGCGTCGCACTGCTGACGGTCGAAGGCGATTGCGACGCCGTCACGGGCACCGGCCAGACGCATGCGGCACTCGCCATGTGCCGTGGCCTCAAGGCCGGCGAGCGCCAGCGCCTCGATGTCGACGAGTGCGATCACTACGGGTTGTTCACGGGCGCGCGCTGGCACAGCGAAGTCCATCCGGCGCTGCAGCGCGTATTCGCGCAGGCCGAAGCCGGTCGCCCGGGATCCCGCCGGCGCCGGATCAGGCGGACGTGATGTCGTCGTCCGGGGCGCGGGCCGCGTCGAGGAGCGCGCGCACCTCGTCGTCCCCGGTCTGGTCGAAACGCGCGTAGAACTGGCTGATCCCGAAGAACGACAGCGGCTGCACCACCGTCACGAACGCATCGGCCAGATCGTCGAACGCATGCCGGGCACCGTCCGGCGCGACGGGTACGGCGACCACGACGCGCGCGGGATGGCGCTCGCGCAGCGCCTGCAGCGCAACGTGCATCGATGCGCCGGTCGCGACGCCGTCGTCGACGACGATCGCGATGCGGCCATCGACCGGCAACGGCGGCCGGGCGCCGCGATACAGCGCTTCGCGGCGCTGCAGTTCGGCAGTCTCGCGCGCGATCACGTCGGCCAGTTGCGCATCGGTCACGCCCATCGCGCGGATCGCCGAATGCTGCAGGTGGATCGCTCCGCCGGTCGCGATCGCGCCGATCGCGAATTCCGGATCGGACGGCATGCCGAGCTTGCGCACCACCAGCACGTCGAGCGGCGCGCGCAGCGCCTGCGCGACCGGGAATGCGACCGGCACGCCGCCACGCGGCAGCGCGAGCACGACGACGTCGCGACGCCCCGCGTAGTCATGCAGCGCGTGCGCAAGCCGGCGACCCGCGTCGGCGCGATCGGCAAAACATTCGGCCACGATCGGCTCCCTGCCCGTTGTACCGGATGCGCGACACCCGCACCGGCATCCCGTTCAACGAGCATGGTTCATCGGACGCGCCGATGCAAGCGGGGTCAAACCGGCGCGCGCCATGCGGAATGCGGGTCGCGGCGGGAAAAGGATGCGTGGCGTTCGCCCGGGCGGTCCGCCGTCAGGCCCTCAAAGCCCGCCGGCCTGCCGGTACAGCCGCCAGAACGACTGTGCGTAGGACTGCGCGAGTTCCGGTGCGCGCTGGAACACGTTCACCGTTTCCGCGTGCGCGGGCGCGCCGTCGGACAGCGTCGTCAGCGCGACGCTGTCGTCGACGATCACGAAGCGCGGCGCGGGATCGCCGTGCCGCGAATCGATCGCGACGTCGATGCCGGCCGATTTCAGATAACCCGCGCCGCTGTATTTGCCCGCACGCGACGAACGCACCAGCACGACCCGCACTTCGATCCCGCGCGAACGCGCGTCACGCAGCGCCGCCGCGACCGCGGGCGGCACGTACGCGTAGCCGGCCAGCAGCACGCGGCGCTGCGCCTGCCCGATCAGGTCGACGGTCGCGTCGGCCGCCGCATTGTCATACGAAAAGTACGTGCCGACCGATGCGGCATCGGACGGAATCGGGCTGGCGTGGGCGGTCGCCGCGCAGCAAAGCACGGCGAGGAGGAAGGCGGCTGGTCTCATGGCGGGCGCCATTGTAGCGACGCCAATTCGCGTGGCAAGCGCCTGCTGCGACGGTGCTGCGCCGGCGCAACACCCGGTGCGCAACGACCGCCTGGCGGGCCGATTCCGGAATCGGTCTTGCCGGGATTTCCGACCGTTTCCGGGCCGCTCGCGCGCCGCCGGTCAGCCGGCCGCGACGCGTGCGAGCCAGCTCGCGATCCCGTCCGCGGAACGAAAATCCGCGACGCTGCGTGCCGGCAGCGCCGGATACGCGCCGCCCGCCATCTCGGCCAAGGCTCGGCCCGGGCCGAGTTCGAGAAACGCGGTCGCGCCAGCCTCGACGCACGCGGCCAGGCAGGCCGCCCACTCGACCGGCTCCGCGATCTGCCGTGCGAGCTTGTCGAGCCCCGCGTCGACATCGAGCACCGACGCGCCGTCGATCCCCGAAAACAGCCGCGTACCGGGCAACGGCCGGCGCACGTTCACGGCAGCCAGCGACGCGCGAAACGTGGGCACCGCCGTCGCGAGCCGGCGCGTGTGCGACGCGATCCGCACGCACACGGGCGCGACGCGCAGCGCACCGTCGCGTGCCGCGTCGTCGGCCACCGCGGCGACGTCGGCCTGCCGTCCGGCCACCACGAAGGCGTCGTCCGGATTGGCGATCGCGATCGCCGCATCGCGGCCGTCGCATAGTTGCGCGAGCTGCGCACGCGGCAGCCCGCGCACGAACGCCATCCGTTCGTCGCCGCCGCTCGCGGCGTCCATTGCGCGCGCGCGCGCGTCGGCCAGATCCAGCGCGTCGTGCGGATCGATCATCCCCGCGACGCTCCACGACGCGACTTCGCCGACGCTATACCCGGCGACGCAGCGCCGGCGCGGCCACACCGCTTCGAGCAGCGCGGCCGCCGCGAGCGCCTGCACCGTGCAAAGGATCTGCGCGGCGCGGTTCTCGCGCAGCGCATCCGGTTCGGCATGCCGCACCCAGTTGCGCGGATCGTCGCCAAGGAGCCGGCCGGCATGCTCGAAGAGCGCATTCGCCTGTGATGCGACACCGGTCAACTCGAACATGTCCGCCCGCTGCGCGCCTTGCCCCGAACACAGGATCGCCAGCGTCATCGTCCCTCCCCGGCCGCTTCGAGTGCGTCGACGAACACGCTCATCGCCAGCAGGTCGGCCGCGCCGCCCGGGCTCAGCCGGCGAGCGACGAACGCACGGTGTGCGGCGGCCGCGCCCAATCGCCAGTCGCGAGCGCGTATGCCGCCGCGGGCGACGAATGCGCGTGCCGTGGCCCGCGCGAAATCGAGGCCGGCCTGCCCACCCCGGTGCAGCAGATTCGTATCGTCGAGCGCGGCGATCAGCGCGAAGCATGCGTCGACGCGCGCGGCCTCCGGATCGTCCGGCACGCGGCGCTGCGCGCGGCGCAGTGCCGGCAATCCGACACCGTAGACGGTCGCGAATCCGTCCGCCGCCTCGCGGCGCGCGCCGCCGACGCCGTAGCGGCGGCTCGCGCGCTCGCCGTGGCTGTCGGGCAGCCGCGGACCGCCGAGAATCTCGGTGCCCCACCGCCGCGCGACGAACGCGCCGAGCGTCATCGTGCGTGCCGCCGTGCCGGGCACCGTGCGGCGGCCGGCGGCCGCGCACAGCAGCCCGAGCCCGAAAATCGCGCCGCGATGCGTGTTGACGCCGCCGGTCGCGGCGAGCATCGCGTGTTCCGCGCGCAGCCCGATCTTGCGCAGCACGGCCATGTCCGCGTCGCGCGCGCCGGCGTCGGCGAGCTCCGCGAAGTACGGCCGCAGCACGGCCGCGCTGCGCGCGAACGTCGCGGCGTCCATGTCCGCATGGCTACCGCTGTCGACGTGACTGACGAGGCCCGGTTTCGGATATGTCTCGATTTCGAGCACGAGGCTGCGTTCGGCGAGTTCGGCGATGCGCTCGGCTTCGGACGGCGCCGCCGCGCGGCAGGCGGCCCATGCACTCATCGCGTGCCTCCCGTGAATGCGTCGGCAGGCATCAATTCGACCGCCACCGCTGTCTTGACCGCGACTTCAGGCAGCCGCGCGTGCAATTCGCGCCAGTTCACGCCCGCGCCGTCGTCGCGCAACAGTTCGCCGTCGATGCGCATCGGTGCGCGCGCGTCGAGTGCCGCCAGGCCGTCGAGCAGCGCGGCGAGCGACGCGGCGTCCGACAGCGGGAACACGATGTCGAGATCGGAGGACGCGCTCAGATAGCACTCGCCCGTCAGCGCCTGCCACGCGAGACTGCCGAACACGCGACCCTGCACGCCGCAGCGCGCGCCGAGCGCCTCCAGCTCGCGCAGCGTCGCGTGCCAGGCGTCGGGCGCGGCGACCAGCACGTCGGCCAGCGTGGGCAGCGGGTCGACCGACTCGACCGCGTCGGCGGCGACGTTCAGGGCGATGCGCCGCTTGCCCGCGGAAGGCGGCAACGGCAAACCGAGCGGCACGCGCCGCGCATCGGCCTCGTCGGGCGAAGCGCGGCGCACGATCAACGGCCAGCCGCGCGCGGCCCACGCCTGCACGAGCGGATCGGCCGCCAGCGCGGGATCGCGCGCGCATGTCGCGCCCCACCCGGCCGCCGTCAGCGTGACGAGTGTGTGGCGGCGCAGCGGCGTGTCAGCGTGCGGCACGCGCGAGAGCCTCGACGCGCCGCGCGACGTCGGCCGCGACCGGCCGGCCGCGCGCAGCACGACCATCGGCGCGATCGGCCGGCTTGCCGAGCCATTCGCCGACCTGCGCGTCGAGCGCGCGGGCCGGATCGAGCACGGCGTCGACGGCGCCCATCTTCACGAGATTGTCGAGTCCCGGCGCGAACACCGGCGTCGACCGAGCCATCTCCT
The DNA here is from genome assembly GCF_053427845.1 of Burkholderia sp. AW49-1. NCBI lineage: Bacteria > Pseudomonadati > Pseudomonadota > Betaproteobacteria > Burkholderiales > Burkholderiaceae > Burkholderia > Burkholderia sp. AW49-1. The sequence continues at coordinate 7,762 of NZ_JBSAXF010000016.1, forward strand.
TCAGCACGTCGATCGGCAGCTTCGTCACGCGCGACATCGACGGCAGGTCCATCACCTCGGGCTCGGCACCCGGCACCGCGAGCAGCGTGCGCGTCGCGAGCGCGGTCGCGATGAACGCGCCCGCGGCCGTATGGCCGTACAGCAGCCCGATCGTCCGGTGCCCGGCGAGCTCCGCATGCATCAGGCATTTCGCGAGATGCGACAGCCCTTCGTTCAGGCCGAGCAGTTCGTCGCGCTTGCTCATCCGCTGGCTGTCGCTGTCGACGAGCACGAGAAGCGGCGTGCCGCCGCCGCGCTCGATCGTGTCGAGCACGTGCGACGCGAGCCTGAGGGCTTCGTCGATGCCGAACGGCAGGCGGTCGGCGACACCGATCACGTCGACGCGCGTGCCGGTCAGTTCAGCGTGGCCCGTCAGCAGGCCGCCGTTGCGCCCGATCGAATGCCCCTTGGGAAACAGCGCGTTCAGAACTTCATCGAGCGTCATGCTGCGGCTCCTGTAACGGGTCGGCGAGCTTCGCGAATTCGTCGTCGGACATGCCGGGAATCGCTTCCGGCTCGCTCGCGCCGAGCGCGCGCCACACGTCGAGCGCATCCTTGCACGTGCCGAACCGCGCGACGCGCGCTTCGAGCCGCGCCTGCTCCGCGCGCAGCATCGCCGCGTCGAATGCCGGCGCACGGCCGATCAGGTCGAGCGCGGCCGCGCGAAACGCATCGGGCGTATCGGCCACGTAGCGTTCCGCGCCGCCGATCAGCCGACGGTGCTTGCCGCCCATCGTGCGCCAGATCAGCGCGCGGTCCTTCGCGTCGAACTCCTCGACGCCGCGGTTGGTCTCGATCACCTCGGGCCCCGACACGCTGATGCGCCCCTGCTCGGACACCGCGAGCGCCGAGCAGCACGCGGCGAGCAGCCCGCCGCCGCCGTAGCAGCCCGCGCGCCCGCCGATCAGCCCGATCACCGGCACGCCGGCCGCGCGCGCCTCGACGAGCGCACGCATGATCTCGGCGATCGCGAGTTCGCCCGCATTCGCTTCCTGCAGCCGCACGCCGCCGGTGTCGAACAGGATCAGCACCGGCGTGCCGCGTTCGCGCGCCGCACGCAGCAGCCCCGTGAGCTTCGCGCCGTGCACCTCGCCGAACGCGCCGCCCATGAAGCGGCCTTCCTGCGCGGCGACGAACACCGGCTTGCCGTCGAGCCGGCCGTGGCCGACCACCATCCCGTCGTCGAACTGCTGCGGCAGGTCGAACAGCGGCAGGTGCGGGCTCGTCACGCGCTCGCCCGGCCCGAGAAACTCCGTGAAGCTGCCCGCGTCGAGCAGCCCGTCGACGCGCTGGCGCGCCGACGCCTCGTACCAGCTCGCGGCGTTCGCGACGAACGCCGGTGCGTCGTGGATCGCGTCGGTCATCATGCCTCCCCCTCGATCGCGCGCACGGCCTGCGCGAGCCGCAGCGACACCATGTCCGGCCGCGCGCCGCCGTCGTTGATCGACAGCTTCAGGCCGCCCGGCGCGCGCCGTTCGACGAAGTCCGACACGACCGCCTGCCACACCGCGCCGAAACCGACCGCCGCGGTGCGGATGTCGATCTCGCATTCGTTGCCCGGCAGCACGCGCTCGACGAGCACCTCGAGATTGCCGGACGCGACCACGCCGACGAGCGCCGTGGCCAGTTCGCCCCGCGCACGACCGCGCGCGGTGAAGCGATAGTTCAACTGTTCCATGCCCTCTTCCTCACCAGTTGCGGAACCGGGCCGGCGGCGCATACAGGCCGCCCGACCAGTGCACGAGATCCTTGATCGAGCGCGCGGCGAGCCAGCGGCGATCGGCGTCGAGCGGATCGATGCCGAGATCCTCCGGGCGGCGGATCACGCCGCGCTCGCGCAGCCGCTCGACCATCCTGCGGTCGCGGCCGCGGCCGACTTCCGTATAGCCGGCCACGCCGCGGATCGCGTGCTCGCGTTCGTCCTTGTCGCGGCACATCAGCAGGTTGGCGATCCCTTCCTCGGTGACGATGTGCGTGACGTCGTCGCCGTAGACCATGATCGGCGCGAGGTCGAGATGCAGCTTGTCGGCGAGCTTCAGCGCATCGAGCTTCTCGACGAACGTCGGCACGTTCTTGTCGCCGAAGGTCTCGCCGATCTGCACGACCAGCTTGCGGCCGCGCCTGAGCGCCGCCGGCGTGTCCGGGTCTGCTTCCGCGCCGGCCTTCAGCCACGGCTCGCTCGGGTGACGCCGGCCGCGCGCGTCGCTGCCCATGTTCGGCGCGCCGCCGAAACCGGCGATGCGCTCGGCGGTGACCGTCGACGAATGGCCGGACAGGTCGATCTGCAGCGTCGAGCCGATGAACATGTCGCACGCATAAAGGCCGGCGGTCTGGCAGAACGCGCGGTTCGAGCGAAGCGACCCGTCGGGGCCCGTGAACCACACGTCGGAGCGCGCGCGGATGTAGTCGTCCATCCCGACTTCGGAACCGAAGCAGTGGATCTGCTCGACCCAGCCCGATTCGATCGCGGGAATCAGCGTCGGGTGCGGATTAAGCGCCCAGTGCGTGCAGACCTTGCCCTTCAGCCCGAGCTTCGCGCCGTAGGTCGGCAGCAGCAGCTCGATCGCGGCCGTGTTGAAGCCGATCCCGTGATTCAGGCGCTTGATCCCGTACGGCTCGTAGATGCCCTTGATCGCGAGCATCGCGGTCAGGATCTGGGTCTCGGTGATCGCGGCCGGGTCGCGCGTGAACAACGGCTCGACGTAGAACGGCCGGCCGGCTTCGACGACGAAATGCACGCGGTCGCCCGGGATGTCGACGCGCGGCACCTTGTCGACGATGCGGTCGACCTGCGCGATCACGATGCCGTCCTTGAACGCGGTGGCTTCGACGACGGTCGGCGTGTCTTCCGTGTTCGGGCCGGTATACAGATTGCCGTCGGCATCCGCGCTGACCGCCGCGATCAGCGCGACCTGCGGCGTGAGATCGATGAAGTAGCGCGCGAACAGCTCGAGATACGTGTGCACCGCGCCGAGCGCGATCTTGCCGCCGAACAGCAGCTTCGCGATCCGCTGCGACTGCGGGCCGGAATACGCGAAGTCGAGGCGCTTCGCGATCCCGCGCTCGAACACGTCGAGATGCTCCGGCAGCACGACACCCGACTGCACCATGTGCAGGTCATGGATCTTCGCGCTGTCGACGTCGGCGAGCGCCGTCGCGAGCAGGTCGGCCTGCTTCTGGTTGTCGCCTTCGAGGCACACGCGATCGCCGGGCCGCAGCACCGCTTCGAGCAACGCGACGGTGTCGCGCGCATCGACCCGCTTGCCGCGCGCGAATGCCGCGCCGGCCGCGAGACGTGCATCGCGCGCCTGCCGCGCGTGATTCCATCCCGTCATGAACAGTTCTCCCGCGTCGATGGTTCAGCGGCATTCTAAGCCTGGCGCCGCCGCCGATTGATGATGTTGACGAATCCGACTAAGAGGACACCGCGATGGATGCGGGCCGCCGCGGCACCACGCGCGCCGGCCGCATGCGACGCGCCATGCGCGGTCACGCGCCGACCAGCGCGCGCGTCGTGAAGAACAGCACCGACGGCCCGAGCAGGCAGCCGACGCCGGTATGGAACGTCGCGACCAGCGCGCCATACGGCACGAGCCGGCGATCGGTCGCGGCGAGGCCCGCGCTCACGCCGCTCACGGTGCCGGCGAGGCCGCCGAAGATCATCGCGGAGCGCGGCGTCTTCAGGCCCATGAAGCCGGCCGCGACCGGCGTGCCGATCATCACGATGATCGCCTTCACGAGGCCCGTCGCGATGCTGAGCGCGATCACGTCGGAGCTCGCGCCGATCGCGGCGCCGGTGACGGGCCCGACGATGTAGGTGACGGCGCCCGCGCCGATGGTCGTCATGCTGACCGCATCGGTGTAGCCGAACGCGCGCGCGATGCACGCGCCGACGATGAACGGCAGCACCGTGCCGAGCAACAACGACACGACGCCGACGAGGCCGGCCTTGCGCGCCTCGGTCGGCTGCACTTCGAACGCGGTCGCGACGATCGCGAAATCGCGCAGCATCGCCCCGCCCATCAGGCCGATGCCCGCGAACAGCGGCACGTCGGCGATTCCCTTCTCGCCCCCGGTGAACGCACCGCCGACATACGCGAGCGCGAGGCCGATCACGATCGCGATCGCGGAACCGTGCACGCGGCCGAAGGTGAGCTTGCGCGACGCGATCGACGACAGCCACATGATCAGGCCGACCAGCGCGAACGACGCGACGAGCCCGTTGTGGGCGACGGTTTTTTCGAGCATCTGCAGCATGGCGGCCTCCGTCATTGTTGTTCGAATTGCGGCACGCACGCGAAGGCCGTGTCGTCGCGCCCCGTGCGCACGAGTACCGCGATGCAGCACGCGCAGATCGCGACCGCGCCGATGGCGGCGAGCAGCGCGACCGGCCCGCCCTTCAGCGCGGCTACCACGTTCTGGTTCGCGGCCATCGCGACGACGACGGGGATGTACATCGCGCCCCAGAATCCGACGCCCGCCTCGGTCTCCTTCGGCAGCCAGCCGCGCCGGTGCAGCCACAGGCGCAGGCAGATCAGCAGCAGCATCGCGATACCGACACCGCCGACGTTGGTCTTCACGCCGATCGCGGCGCCCAGCAGGTCGCCGAGGAACAGTCCGGCCAAATGGCAGAACGCCAGCAGCGCGGTTCCGTAGATGATCATGAGTCGTCTCCAGTCTCTTCGTGACGGGCGCCTGACGCGTGCGGGAGCCAGGCCCGCACGCCGATCCCGGGCGCGGACGGTCTGTCTCCCGCGGCGGTGCGCCGCGGCCCGGCGGCTCGTCGTGCGAGCGCGTTCTCGGGCGGTCGATGGGATGATGCGGTTTCGGGCCGGACGCCGGATGGCTTAGACTGACCGATGCAGCCGACGGCACGACACGGGCAACGCGTCCGGTGCATCCCGTTTGCATGGGCCGCACCGGGGCGTGATCCGATACTAGCGCCGCAAAATCCGGCCATTTATGAAGTTGTCGAAACCGATTCAGTGGATTTAGCAATGCGCCCATTACCGCCCGAGCTGCTGCGCAGCTTCGTCGCCGTTGCCCAGTCCGGCAGTTTCACCGCCGCGTCCGAGCGCGTGAGCCTGTCGCAGTCGACCGTCAGCCAGCACATCCGCCGCCTCGAGGAACTGCTCGACCGGCCCCTGTTCGAGCGCGACACGCGCAACGTGCACCTGTCGCAGCACGGCGATGCGCTGTTCCGCTACGCGGTGCGCATCCTCGAACTGATGGACGAGGCCGTCACGTCGGTGTGCGGCCCGCCGCTGTCGGGCAAGGTGCGGCTCGCGATGTCGGAGGATTTCGCGTCCGCGCACCTGACGGCCGCGCTCGCGAGCTTCGTGCAGCGCAATCCGGAAGTCGAGCTCGCGATCTCGACGGGGTTGTCGGGCGACCTGTTCGACGCGCTCGACGAAGGCCGCCACGATCTGGTGTTCGCGAAGCGCGTCGCGGGCAGCCGGCGCGGCCGTGTGATCCGCAGCGAACCGCTGTACTGGTGCACCGGCCCCGATTCGCGGATCACCGGCCACGAGGCCGTGCTGCCGCTCGCGATGCATCCGGAGCCGAGCGTATCGCGCCGCCGCGTGCTCGAGTCGCTCGAGGCGGTCGGCCGCCCGTACCGGATCGCCGTCGTGAGCAGCAGCATCGCGGTGCTGCGCGCGGCCGCGAGCGCGGGGCTCGGCGTCAGCGCATTCGCCGGTTACGTGATTCCGGCCGGGCTCGCGCGGCTCGACGCGGGGCTCCCCGAACTCGGCGAACTCGAATACGTGATCGACCGGCCGGCGGCCGCATCGCGTTCGACGCTCGCGCTCGAAGCGACGCTGATCGCGGCGGCGGCCGAGCTGTAGCGATCGCCTTCGCCGTTACGCCGACGCAGCCGCGCTGCGGCGTGAGCGCGCAACTGACAGTCTTGCCCGGAACGCGTCAGCGTCCGCGCAGCACCCGCTCGCGACAATGGGACCCATCGGAACGCACGGCAATGTGCCGCGCATCCGCTATCCCGTCCCCTTGATCGGAGCACACCATGAACGTCTTGCGATTCGCCGTCGCGACCGCCGCAGCCGCGCTGCTGTCCCCCGCCTTTGCGCAAACCGATGCCGCTGCCCCCGCGCAGGGCCTGACGCGCGCGGAAGTCGTCGCGCAGCTGAAGCAGGCGTACCTCGACGGCGAACTGCCGACCAACGACGGCAACTATCCGCCGAATGCCGCGACGCGCGCGCGCAATCGCGAACTGGTGCAGGCCGCGCAGCCCGCGTGGCTCGCGCAGACGCCGCGGGCACCGCAAACGGCCGTACAGCAATAGCCGTTCACGGCACGACCGGAACGCCGCGCGGCGCCGCGCTCAGGGCAGGAAGCTGCGGCGCCGCGCGTCGATCAGCTCGACGAGCAGCCGGTCGCGCTCGGCCGCCAGTTCCTGCATCGAGCGTTCGCCCTGGATCGCGCGCAGTTCGTCGTTCAACTTGCGATCGACGGCCGGATCGAACGACGGCGTGCCGAGGTCGTCCCACCACGTCGTGATCGGCCCGGACAGATGTTCGAGGAAGTGCGCGATCCCGCCCGCACCGCCGCCGAGGTGATAGGTCAGGCACTGCCCCATCAGCCCCCAGCGCAAGCCCGGCCCCCATGCGACCGCCTTGTCCGCATCGGCAACGCTCACCACGCCCTCGCCGACGAGGTGATACACCTCGCGAAACAGCGCGGCCGCGAGCCGGTTCGCGACGTGGCCGGTCATTTCCTTGTTGAGCACGATCGTCTGCTTGCCGAGCGCGTCGTAGAAATCCTTCACGCGCGCGATCACGTTCCGGTCGGTCGCGTCGCCGCCGACCAGCTCGACGAGCGGAATCAGGTGCGGCGGGTTGAACGGATGCGCGATCAGGCAGCGTTCCGGGTGCCTGTCGCACGCGGTCTGGATCTCGGACACCTTCAGGCCCGACGAACTCGACGCGATCGGCACGCGCGCGGGCAGCACGTCGTCCATCTGCCGGTACAGCGCGCGCTTCAGGTCGAGCCGCTCGGGGCCGTTTTCCTGCACGAAATCGACGCCGTCGAGCGCGCGCACGAGATCCGCATCGAACGACAGCCGCGCGGAAAGTTCGTCGGCCCGGTCACCGAGGAATGCGGCGAGCGAGTCGCGCAGCCGGGCGTCGGCCTGCGGTGCGGGATCGGTCGCGACGACGTCGAAGCCCTTCGACAGATAGAAAGCCGCCCAGCTCGCGCCGATCACGCCGGCCCCGACGATCGCGATGCGTTGAATGTCCATGTCCGTCCCGTCTCCGTGGTCTGTGGAAAGCGCGACGATTGTCGCATCGATTCACGCCACGACGCGTCGATGCCGGTTGCACTTCCCCTCTTGAAAACCGCCGCGGCGGCCTCTAATTACCGGTTGCCAGGCGGTGCCCGTCACACGCACTGCCCCCGTTTCGACTCGGCGGAAAGCCGCGCATCGCACTCGCCATCGGCGTCGCGTCGGCGCGTCTTTCGCGTTTCATGTTCCGGAGGACCTTCATGAGCGGTATCCATTACGGCCACGACCTGTTCGATGAATTCGCCCGCGTTCAGCGGCAGATGGCGAGCCTGTTCGGCGAGCTTCCGACCGGCATCCGCGCGGTGCGGCCGAGCGCGTTTCCCGCGCTGAACGTCGGCGCGACCGACGACGCGATCGAGATCGTCGCGTTCGCCCCCGGCATGGCCGCGGCCGATTTCGACGTCTCGATCGACAAGGACCTGCTGACGATCAGCGGCGAGCGCAAGCCCGTGCCGCACGACGCCGGCGACGACGTGCGCACCTATGCGCAGGAGCGCTTTCACGGCGCGTTCCGCCGGGTGGTCGAACTGCCGCAGAACGCGGACGCGGACAACGTCAGCGCCCGCTACGAAAACGGCTGCCTGCTGATTCGCGTCGGCCGGCGCGAGGCATCGAAGCCACGTGCGATCAACGTTCAGTAACCTTCAGGAGAACGACATGAATATGAGCCAGACCCTGACCGAACGCCAGGCCGGCGCCGTCCACGCGCCCGCCGCCGAGGCCGCACGCCGGCCCGCGATCGCGCCGGCCGTCGACATCGTCGAAGACCAACGGCGCGTTACGCTGCGCGCCGACCTGCCGGGCGTGCCGCGCGAGAATCTCGACGTGAAGGTGCACGACAACACGCTGACGATCGAAGCCGACACGCGCATCGACACGCCGGCCGACCTGCGCGTGCGGCATGCCGAAGTCCGCGTGCCGCGCTTCGCGCGCACGTTCGTGCTGAGCCCCGATCTCGACACGTCGCGAATCGATGCGAGCCTGCGCGACGGCGTGCTCACGTTGACGATTCCGCGTCGCCAGGAAACACGCCCGCGCCGCATCGACGTGACGGCCGGCAACGCGTAAGCGCCGGCGCGTGCCGATCGCGCGACGCGCATGACAAAGCCCCGCCGGGCATGACACCCGGCGGGGCTTTTTCCATCGTGCGGCGCGGTGCCCGCCCGCCGTCACGCTCAATCGAAATCGAACAGATCGAACACCGATTTCTTGCGACGCCGGCCGTCGTGGCGATAGCGGTCGTCGTGCGAGCGGCCGTCGCGACCCCAGCCGTCGTCACGCCCGCGCGGCGCCTGCGCATCGTGCCGCACGGACGGTTCGTCGCGGCGCGGCGGCGCATCGCCGGTTTCGCGCGCGATCAGCTTGTCGAGCTCGCCGCGATCGAGCCACACGCCGCGGCACGTCGGACAGTAGTCGATCTCGATCGACTGGCGCTCGGCCATCAGCAGGTCGGGCGTCTTGCAGACCGGACATTTCATCGTGCTTCTCCCTTCGTTGAGCATTCCGAACCAAGGGCGGGCCCTCGCCCGCCCGCCTTCTCACTGACCTTCGACCCGCGCCGCGCGCTTCGCCTTCGCGCGCCGCGCCAGCATGTTCATGCCTTCGACGAACGCCGAGAACGCCATCGCCGCGTAGATATAGCCCTTCGGCACGTGCGAACCGAAGCCTTCCGCGATCAGTGTCATGCCGATCACGACGAGGAACGACAGCGCGAGCATCACGATCGTCGGGTTGCGGTCGATGAAGCGTGCGAGCGGCTGCGCGGCGAACAGCATCACGCTCACCGCGACGATCACCGCGACGAACATGATCGGGACGTGCTCGGTCATGCCGATCGCGGTCACGATGCTGTCGATCGAGAACACGATGTCGAGCATCACGATCTGGCCGATCGCGGCCCATACCGTCAGGCCGGCCGCGCCGCCGGACGCACCCGCGCCGTCGCCGTCGTGCGACACGTGGTGATGGATCTCGGTGGTCGCCTTCCAGACGAGGAACAGGCCGCCCGACAGCAGGATCATGTCGCGCCACGAGAACGCGTGATCGAACAGCGTGAATACGGGCTCGGTGAGACTCGCGATCCACGCGACGCTGCCGAGCAACGCGAGGCGCATCACGAGCGCGAGCGCGATGCCCAGGCGCTGCGTGCGGGCGCGCTGCGCTTCGGGCAGCTTGTTGCTGAGGATCGAGATGAAGATCAGGTTGTCGATGCCGAGCACGACTTCCATCACGACGAGCGTCAGGAGCGCGGCCCAGACGGCGGGGTCGGCGGCAAGCGTCAGCAAGTAGTCCATGAAAAGGGCCGATTCGAATGTGGAAAGCCCGATGATAGGCTACCCCACGACTTCGAAAAAATCAGAGAGAATCTGATCTTTGGTTCGGTTTTTCCGAAATATCGATCCGATGCTGAATTTTCGCCATCTGTACTATTTCTGGGTCGTCGTGAAGGAAGGCGGTTTCGCGCGCGCCGCGCAGCGGCTCGACATGGCCGTGCAGACGATCAGCGCGCAGGTCCGCGAACTGGAAAAGGCGCTCGGCCATCAACTGCTGCGCCCGGTCGGGCGCGGCGTCGCGATGACCGATGCGGGCCAGGCCGCATATGCGCGCGCCGAGGTCATCTTCGAGATGGGCCGGCTGATTCCCGACGAGGTGCGCGCGGCGGCCAGCCAGCCGACCGTGCGGCTCGCGGTCGGCCTGGCCGACGGGATCTCGAAGCTCGCCGCGCATGCGATCCTCGCGCCGGTGCTCGACACGCCCACGCTGCGGCTGCTGTGCCACGAGGGCGAGCACGACGCGCTGCTCGCGGAACTGGCGCTGCATCACCTCGACCTCGTGCTGGCCGGCCAGGGCGCACCGTCGGGGTCGAATCTGCGCGTGACGAGCGAGCGGCTCGTCGCGTCGCCGGTCGACTGGTACGGGCCCGCGGCGCTCGTCACGACGGCCGCGCGGCAGCGCTTTCCGCAGTGCCTCGCCGAGTTGCCGGTGCTGCTGCCGACCGCCCACTCGGCGCTGCGCGCACGCCTCGACCTGTGGCTGGAACGGGAACGGATCGTGCCGCGCGTGGCCGGGGAATTCGAGGACAGCGCGCTGATGGCCGTGTTCGCGGCGCGGGGCCTCGGCGTGTTTCCGCTCAGCGAACTCGGCGCGAACGACGCATCGCTGCTGCGCGGGCTGCGCCGGCTCGGCCGGGCGGGCGACGTGACCGAGGAAATCCACGCGATCCGCTCGCGGCGCGGCGAACACCACCCGCTGGCATCGCGACTGCTCGCCGCCGCGCGGCCTGCGCCCGCCGCCTGAAGCGAGCGCGACATCAAACGAAACTATAATGACGCCCCGGCCATACGAGATTGCTACGCGCATCGCACCGGCCCCGCCGCTGCGCCCGCAGCCCCGCGCGGCATCTCGCCGAGCCTTTTGAAAGACGCCATGCACAACCGATTTCGCCTGTTTTCCGTTTCGTGCGCGCTCGCGGCCGCGACCGTGCTGGCGGCGTGCTCGTCGCCGCCCAAGCCGATTTACCAGCAGGAGCAGTTCGACGCGACGAGCAGCCCGTATGCGCACACGTTCCGCTCGAAATCCGACGCGGCCTGCGAGGCCGCGCGGCGCGCGCTGCTGAGCCAGGGCTACGTGGTGTCGTCGTCGCGCAACGATGCGGTCGACGGCAGCAAGAATTTCCAGCCGAGCAACGACATGCACGTCGTGATCGAGTTTCACGTCGTGTGCGCGGACGCGAATGCGGACGGCTCGTCGAGCATCGCGTACGTGAATGCGGTGCAGGACCGCTACACACTGAAGAAGTCGAATACGTCGGCGAGCGTCGGGCTCAGCGTGTTCGGCTCGCTGTCGCTGCCGATCGGATCGAGCGACGACGCGCTCGTGAAGACCGCGAGCGAGACGATTCCCGCCGGCGTGTTCTACGAGCGCTTCTTCAATCTCGTCGAGCATTTCCTGAAGATCGATCCGGCCCGCCGCGACCGCGCGACCGTGAAGGCGGCCGAGAAGGAACCCGTCACGCCGCTGCCCGAACCCGCGCCGACGCCGCAGGGCGAGCCGATGAAGATGACGACGCCGGTCGTGCCGACACCGCCCGCCGCACCGGTGCCGCTGTCGGGGCCGGGCGTCGCGCCGGCTTCGGGCACGTCTGCCGTGCCTGCTTCGGCTGCTGCGGCATCGGCCGTGGTCGCGCCGGGGGCGATGCGTGGTGACGTGCCGGCATCGGCTTCGGCATCTGCTTCGGCTGCGGTCCCGGCTTCTTCCTCGGCATCGGTCCCGACACCCGCGGCGGCGGCTGTGCCTGCTTCGACGTCGGCTTCGGCACCCGCCTCCGTGCGGACGCCCGCGTCTGCTTCGGCATCGCCCGCATCGGCAGCCTCCGCGCCTGCCCCCGCGAACGCTGCTCCGGCATCGACGAACAAGTCGCCCGCGCCCGCTGCCGCCGATCCCGTCGCGTCGTCCGCACCGACCGGTGCCAGCGCGCCGTCCGCGAACTGAATGCGCATCCCGCTCACCGCGCCGTGCGCCCATCGCGCGCGGCGCGCCACATGCTCCCCTTCCCGCCGCCCTCCGGCGAGATCACCGCACACCCGAGAAACCGGCCGCGCGTGCTCGCCGTGACGTAATCGGCAATCGGGCGCAGCCCGGCGCGAGGACCACGCGAATCCCGATTCCTCGAACGCCCGCGATCACTTCGCCGTTACGCCTTCGCCGAATTGCCGCCCGGCCGCGCCGCGGCAGGCGCGCTGGCGCGTTACCGCAACGTCGCGTTCAGCGTCTGCAACTGCTCGACCGTCGCCGTCACGCCGCCGCACACGATCACCGCGATATCCGACGCCGCAGCAAGCACCGGCACCGACTGTTCGAGCGCGGCCAGCGCGGCGCCGCACGCCGGCTCGACGACGATCCGGTGCTCGTCCACGAAACGCAGCGACGCAGCCACCGCCTGCGCATCCGACACGATGACCGGATGGATCGCGTGCCGCTTCGCCCATTCGACCGCCGCGTCGCACGGCCGCTTCGCGCCGAGCGACGTTGCGATGCTCGTGATCGCCGGTAATTCGACCGGACGACCTTGCGCGACCGAACGCGCGTAGCTGTCCGCGCCTTCCGTCCCGACCGCGACGACCGGCACATCGTGCCAGCCGTTGCGTGCGAGCCCCTCGAGGACGCCGCACAGCAGCCCGCCGCCGCCGACCGCGAGCACGACCGCGTCGGGTTTCGGGCCGGCCGCCGCCATCTCGTCGATCATCGTCGCGTGCCCCTGCCACAGCACGGGGTCGTCGAACGGATGCACGAACGCGTCCGGCGCGCCGACGACCGACAGCGCGTACGCGTTCGCCTCGGCCCAGCTCGCGCCGTGCACGACCACTTCCGCGCCTTCCGCGCGGATCAGCGCCCGCGCGCGGGCCGACGCGGTTTCCGGCACGGCGACGAGCACCGGCACGCCGAGCTCGCGACCGCAATACGCGACCGCGATGCCCGCATTGCCGCCCGACGACGACACGAACCGGCGCGCGCCGGCCGCATGCCGCGCTTCGCACACCGCGCCAATGCCGCGCAATTTGAATGAACCGGACGGCTGCAGCGCGTCGAGCTTCAATCGGATGTTCTTGCCGAGACGGCGCGACGCGATTTGCGAGCGCACATAAGGAGTCTGGATATGAAGCGGCATGGTGTGGCACACGGTCGGGACAAAGGAGACGCACGCGGCCCGTGAACGGGCCCGGCAACGTCGATCATCGTACGGCACGCCCGTCATGCTTTTCCAATACCATCGGATGGTGCTTGCCATGCTCGGCAGGCATACCCCCCGAATCAAGGCCGACAATCGGAGTCGATACCGCATGCGCCAGATCGAACTGCGTCACCTGCGTTACTTCGTGGCCGTCGCGCAAGCCGGCAGCGTGATGGCCGGCGCCCGCGCGGTCGGCATCGTCCAGCCCGCGCTGTCGCGGCAGATCCGCGAGCTCGAGGATGCGATCGGCACGCCGCTGCTGATCCGCCGCGCGACGGGCGTCGCGCTGACCGCGGCCGGCGCGAGTTTCCTGCAGGATGCGACGGGCCTGCTCGCGACGTTGCAGGACAGCCGCGAGCGCGCGTTGCGCAGCGCATCCGGCCAGCTCGGCGAGCTGCGCCTCGGCGCGCTGCCGAACTGCCTGCCGCTGCCGGTCGTCGCGAACGTGCTGAAGGCGTTTCGCGACGCGTGTCCGGACGTGAAGTTGTCGATCGCGCCGATGCTGTCCGCCGAACAGGCGGCAGCGCTGATGCGCGGCCAGCTCGACGGCGGCGTCATGGCGTGGCGGCGAGACGAAGCGCCGCATCTGTCGGGCGTGCGGCTGCTGAGCGACCGCTTCGTGCTCGCGATGCCCGCGCCGCCCGGCGGTCGCTTCCGTGCGCCGCGCACGCTCGACGACGTCGCGCACGAGCCGTTCGTCTGGTTCGACGCGCAGCGCTCCGCCGCGCATCACCGCTTCCTGATGGCGCAGTGCGAACGGGCCGGCTTCACGCCGCGCATCGCGCAGGTGGGCAGCGACATCCCGACGCTGATCGGTCTCGTGGCGGCCGGCATGGGCTGCGCATTCGTGCCGGAAAGCGCGTCGCCGACGTGCCCGCGCACGGTCCGGCTCGTCGCGCTCGACGAACTCGCGAGCCGTTTCGATATCGAGTTCGTATTCGACGGGGCGGCAGTGCCGGCGTCTCCCGTCGTCGCGCGATTCCTCGAAGCGGTGCGCGACGCGGCCGGCCAAGCGGAATGATCGATCGACGGCACGCGCGATCCGCGCGCCGACGGTGGATTCAGTCGGCTTCGTCGTCATCGCGCACTAAACATTGGCTCGGACAAACGAAAAATCTTTCAGATCGATAACGGACGACGCGGTCACGTCGGAATTTTTAAATTGGCACCAAAAGAGGCCGTTTAACGTCATTTCGAAATGTTATGCCCCGAAATATACTGCGCCCGCATCCAACCCTCGTGCCAAAGAGAGGATGCTTTTCGCCCCGGTCACGGCCCCCCTGTGACCGGGGCTTTTTTCGTCGGCGACCCGTGCCGGCGAATCGCCGAAACCCGCTCCTCTCGGGCCGCACGCGCATGCAGCCTCGACTTCGCATTATTGACATCGAATCAAGATAATTTCGCCCGAGCGCGGCTTTTTCCGCAAAAGTAATGCAGGCACACTTCACCCTGTCCGCAATGGCCCGGTGCCGTTGCCCCATGCTTGCAGGAGCTCATCGCGTGAACAGCACGACTTCTTCCCCTTCCCGCCCGGGCGGCAGCGCCGTGCTGCCGCTGCTGGCGCTCGCCGCCGGCGCATTCGGCATCGGCACGACCGAGTTCTCGCCGATGGGCCTCTTGCCCGTGATCGCCGACGGCGTGCACGTGTCGATTCCGCAGGCCGGCATGCTGATCAGCGCGTATGCGATCGGCGTGATGGTCGGCGCGCCGCTGATGACGCTGCTGCTCGCGCGCTGGTCGCGTCGCTCGGCGCTGATCGCGCTGATGTCGATCTTCACGATCGGCAACCTGTTGTCGGCCGTCGCGCCGGACTACACGACGCTGCTGCTCGCACGGCTCGTCACGAGCCTGAACCACGGCGCGTTCTTCGGGCTCGGCTCGGTGGTCGCGGCGAGCCTCGTGCCGCGTGAAAGACAGGCCAGCGCGGTCGCGACGATGTTCATGGGCCTCACGATCGCGAACGTCGGCGGCGTGCCGGCCGCGACCTGGCTTGGCCAGATGATCGGCTGGCGCATGTCGTTCGCGGCGACCGCTGCGCTCGGCCTGATCGCGATCGCCGGCCTGTTCGCCGCGCTGCCGAAGGGTGAAGCCGGCAAGATGCCGAACCTGCGTGCCGAACTGTCGGTGCTCACGCGCCCCGTCGTGCTCGGCGCGCTCGGGACCACGGTGCTCGGCGCCGGCGCGATGTTCACGCTGTACACGTATGTCGCCCCGACGCTCGAACACCTGACCGGCGCGACACCCGGCTTCGTCACCGCAATGCTCGTGCTGATCGGCGTCGGCTTCTCGATCGGCAACATCGCCGGCGGCCGCCTCGCCGACCGCTCGCTCGACGGCACGCTGATCGGCTTCCTCGTGCTGCTGATCGTGACGATGGCCGCGTTCCCGCTGCTCGCCCGCACGCATGTCGGTGCGGCGGTCACGCTGCTGGTCTGGGGTGTCGCGACGTTCGCGGTGGTCCCGCCGCTGCAGATGCGCGTGATGCGTGCCGCACACGAAGCGCCGGGCCTCGCTTCGGCCGTCAACATCGGCGCGTTCAATCTCGGCAACGCGGTCGGCGCGGCAGCCGGCGGCGCGGCGATCTCGGCCGGCTTCGGCTACGCGGCGGTGCCGCTCGTCGGCGGGCTGATCGCAGCGGCCGGGCTCGCGCTGGTCGCCCTGCAGATGATCCAGCGCCGCCGCGCGCCGGTCGCCGCCAGTTCGTAAGCGCACTGCGATCCACACGGTGCCGGCATGCGGCACCGCAATCGGGAAACCAGAAACGCCCACGCCGGGACATACCGCTCGGCCGGCGGCCGTGGCGTGCTCCGCACACCTGGCCGCTCGGGCCAGTTGCCGGCCGGTACGACGGGCGACATGATGCGCCAGTCAGCTCAGTGGTGAACTTCACCGCGTTCGAGCGGCAGGATCAGGCGCTCGGGGATGCTGCGTCGCGACGCACGTGCGCCGACGTAGTACAGCACGGCCGGCACGACGAGGCCGAGGATCCACGAGATGTCGGTTCCGCCGAGCGCGTCGACGAGCGCGCCCGTGTAGATGTGCGTCGACATGAACGGCAACTGCACCAGGATGCCAACCACGTAGATCGTGATCGCCATCACGTTCCAGCGGCCGTAGCGGCCGTCCGGATCGGACAGCGCCGGCACGTCGTAGCGCGAGCGCGTGAAGCAGTAGTAGTCGACCAGGTTGATCGCGCTCCAGGGCGTGAAGAACGCGAGCAGGAACAGGATGAACGCCGTGAACTCCTTCAGGAACGAATGGCGACCGGCGAGCGCGATCAGCGTCGACACGCAGATCATCCCGAAGATGTACATGAGACGGCTGCGTGACGACACCGCACCCTTGCCGCGGAAACCGCTGACGATCGTCGCCATCGACATGAAGCTGCCGTACGCATTGAGTGCCGTCACCGTCACCTTGCCGAACGCGATGGTGAAATACAGCAACGCAGCCACGGCGCCCGTCGAGCCGAGGCCGACGATATACGACACCTCATGGTGCGCGAACTGGCTGCCGGCCAGCGCGGCCGCGAACACGCCGAACACCATCGCCGCCTGCGCGCCGATCACCGAGCCGAGGCCAACCGCGAGGAACGTGGCGGCCGACGGCGTCGAGCGCGGCAGGTAGCGCGAATAGTCGGCGACGTACGGGCCGAACGCGATCTGCCACGACGCGGACAGCGACATCGACAGCAGGAAGCTCGCGAGCGAGAAGTGCCGGTTCGCGAGCAGCGCGCCGACGTCGTGGTTCGCGAACAGCTGCGCGAACATGTAGACGAATGCGACGATGCCGACCACGCTCGCGATCCGGCCGACGAAGTGGATCGCGCGATAGCCGAACACCGTCAGCACGACGATCACGGCCGCGAACAGCAGGATGCCGGCCGCGTCGTCGACGTGCAGCAGTTGCGCGGCGGCCTGCCCGGCGAGCACCGAGCCGCTGGCGGAAAAGCCGATATACATCAGGCACACGAGCACGATCGGGATCATCGCGCCGTAGACGCCGAACTGCACGCGACTCGAGATCATCTGCGGCAAGCCGAGTTGCGGGCCCTGCGCGCCGTGCAACGCCATCACCGCGCCGCCGACGAGCTGGCCGAGCAGCAGCGCGACCAGCGACCAGAACACGTCGCCGCCGAGCACGACCGCCAGCGCCCCCGTGACGATGGCCGTGATCTGCATGTTCGCCGACAGCCATAGCGTGAACTGGCTCAACAGGCCGCCGTGGCGTTCGGCGTCGGGAATGAAATCGATCGAGCGTACCTCGATCAGACCACCGGCTTTTCCACTGGGATTCGTCGACACGGGAAAATCTCCAAGATACTGAGGATCGCAAACGGTTTGGTCGAGACGGGGAACGTGCCGAGCCGCCCTTTCGACTCGTCGGGTGCGGCGTGCCGCGGATCGTCGGGGCACGCCCCATGCACGATCCATACGCTCGCGCGCAGCCGGCACGACCCGCGCCGACAGTGCCAGCGGATGATCTTGTATATACAACCACGCTGATATCGGTGATTACCCGGTGTCCGGCCGCTTTCCAGATCGTCCTGGAAAACGGAGCGCATCCGGCGATCGCTGGTGTCGGTCGACCGTATGAGAAATGCAGGGAAAACGAAACCTCAGGCGCCGGCGGGCGACGCCTGGTCGGGTGCGGCGACCATGTCGCCGGCGGGAAGAAGCGTCAGCATTCGCCGCGCAGCCTCGATGTCGCGCGCGTGCAGCCATTCGTCGTAGTCGTCGCGGCGCAGGATCACGACGCCCCGCTTCTCGTCGCCGGGCCGATGCATGCGCGCGAACAGCGGATGATCGTCGGCATTGACCGTGAGCATCGTCATGCCGATCCGCTCGCGGCCGTCGACCGTTTCGTAACGCCGCCAGAGGCCGGCGACGCAGCACGGTTGCCAGCCGTCGACGCCGATCCGGTGCCACACGTTGCGGCCCGTTTCGTAGCACGGCTCGAAGATCCAGCGCACCGGAATCAGGCAGCGCTGGCCATTGCGCCAGGCGTTGCCGTAGAGTCGCGACGAACCGACCGTTTCCGCGCGCGCGTTCACCGTATCGAGCTTCTTTCGCTTGCGGCCGTTCTCGTCGAGACGCTCCGGCTGCATGAACTTCGGCCAGAAGCCGAACACCGCGCTGACGACCGAGAGGCCGTCGCCGTCGGCGCGCGCGATGGGTGCCGCACAATCCGGATATACATCGGGT
Organism: Burkholderia sp. AW49-1; assembly: GCF_053427845.1. NCBI lineage: Bacteria > Pseudomonadati > Pseudomonadota > Betaproteobacteria > Burkholderiales > Burkholderiaceae > Burkholderia > Burkholderia sp. AW49-1. Next base: position 26,039 of record NZ_JBSAXF010000016.1, read on the forward strand.
TCCCACGGCTCGCTGCGAAACAGGTCGCCGATGCCGATCCTCAGCTCGCTGATACCCGGGTCTTCATCAGGGGCGCGGTAGTGGGTGCACACGGTTGGGCAGACGATGGACGCGATGTCTTCATCGTAGGTCAGCGTGCACGCCACAGGTCCACTATTGCCTGGTGTGACGAAACAGGCTTACGACCGTTCGGCCCGCTTGACGGTGTCGTCGCCCGTTGCGGTTCAGGCCAACCGTTCCGATCCGATCACATGCACACCCGGACGCGCATCGAGCGCGGCGTCGAGCAGTGCGCGGGCAATACGCGGCGCCGGATTCACGCGCCACTTCCGCGGCAGCAGCGGCCCGGCGACGCTCAACGCAAGCACCAGCATCCGCTCGCCGAACCGGAATTCGTCGCGGCTGCCGCCGATCAGGCCCGGCCGCACGCAGGTGAGCGACGCGAACCCGATGCCCGCGAGCGCGCGCTCGACCTCGCCCTTCACGCGGTTGTAGAAGATGCGGGAGCCCGGATCGGCGCCGAGCGCGGAATTCAGCACGTAGGTCGGCGTGCCGGACCGATGCGCGAGACGCGCGACCGCGAGCGGATAGTCGTGATCGACGCGGCGGAATGCGGCCTGCGAGCCCGCGACCCGCATCGTGGTGCCGAGCGTGCAGATCACCGCGTCGGCCAGCCACCAGTCGGCCGCCTCGGGCAGGTGATCGAAGTCGACCTCCCGCGCGCGCATCTTCGGATGCGGCGACAACGGCCGGCGCGCGAGCACGACGACCTGGTCCACCCGCGCGTCGGCCAGCGCGGCTTCAAGGACGTGACGCCCGACGAGTCCGGTCGCGCCGACGAGCAACAGTTTCATGGCAAGTCATTCCGTGTGAGGCCGGTGGATCGGCGTGGAACCGACACGATGAACGGTCCGCGCGGGAGGGTCAACCGCAACCCGCATCCCGCCCGTCACCCGCGCACACAAAAAACGCCGCCGTGGCGTGGCTTCGATCGGCCGCGCATGCCGACGCATGCTCACACATGCAGCGCATGCCCCAGCGCGCGCAACGCCGCCTCCTGCATCGCTTCGCCGAGCGTCGGATGCGCGTGGATCGTGCCGCCGATGTCCTCGAGCCGCGCGCCCATCTCGAGCGACTGCGAAAACGCCGCGGCCAGTTCCGACACGCCGCGCCCGACCGCCTGCCAGCCGACGATCAGGTGCGTGTCGCGCCGCGCGACGACGCGCACGAAGCCGTCCGTCGCCTGCAGCGTCATCGCGCGGCCGTTCGCCGCGAACGGGAACGACGCGCTGATGCAGTCGACGCCGGCCGCCTTCGCGTCGTCGGGCGACCAGCCGGACGTGACGACCTCGGGATCGGTGAAGCACACGGCCGGGATCGATGCCGGCGTGAACTTGCGGCGGCGTCCGGCGATCAGCTCGGCCACCATCTCGCCCTGCGCCATCGCGCGATGCGCGAGCATCGGCTCGCCGGCGACGTCGCCGATCGCCCATACGTTGCGCATCGACGTCCTGCATTCGTCATCGATGCGCAGCGCGCGGCCATTGCGATCGAGCGGCAGCGATTCGAGCCCGAATCCGTCGACGCGCGGCCGGCGGCCGACCGCGACCAGCACGCGATCGGCCGGCAGCGTCTTCTCCGCGCCGTCGGGCGCCTGCACGCGCACCGCGCCGTCGCTTGCGAGGCCCAGCACCTTGTGCCCCAGCCAGAGCCCGACGCCGAGCCGCGCGAGCGAATCGGCGACCGGCTTCGCGAGTTCCGCGTCGTATGCGGGCAGTACGCGCTCGGCCACCTCGACGATGCTGACGTCGACGCCGAGCTTGCGATAGACGAATCCGAGTTCGAGCCCGATGTACCCGGCGCCGACGACGACCAGCCGCTTCGGCAATGACGCGGGCGACAGCGCCTCGGTCGACGAGACGACGTGGCCGCCGAACGGCATCGACGGCAATGCGACCGGTTCCGAGCCGGTCGCGAGCAACATGTGCTCGCATGCAATCCGCGTCGTGTGGTCGCCGGCGACGACGTCGACCGTCTTGCCGTCGACCACGCGCGCGTCGCCGTGCAGCACGCGCACGCCGTGCTTCTTCAGCAGCGCGCCGACGCCGCGCGTGAGCCGCTCGACGATGCCGTCCTTCCAAGCGACGCTTTTCGCGATGTCGATCTCCGGCGCGCGCACGCGAATCCCGAGCATCCCGTCGCCGGCCTGCCCGCACGCCTGCTCGAACGCATCGGCCACGTGGATCAGCGCCTTCGACGGAATGCAGCCGATGTTCAGGCACGTGCCGCCGAGCCGTTCGCGCTCGACGAGCACCGTCGCAATGCCGAGCTGCCCCGCGCGAATCGCGGTGACGTAACCACCCGGCCCGCCACCGATCACGAGCAACGTGGTGTGTTCGTTCTTCATCGTTCTCACTCCACGAACAGCAGCGCCGGGCGCTCGAGCACGCCGCGCACGGCCTGGATGAATTCGGCCGCGTCCGCGCCGTCGACGACACGATGGTCGAACGACGACGACAGGTTCATCATCTTGCGCGCGACGATCGCGCCGTCGCGGATCATCGGCCGCTCGACGATCCGGTTCACGCCGACGATAGCGACCTCGGGATGATTGATGACCGGCGTCGACACGATGCCGCCGAGCGCGCCGAGGCTCGAGATCGTGATCGTCGAGCCGGTCAGCTCGTCGCGCTGCGCGCGGTTCGCGCGCACCGCGTCGGCGAGCCGCGCGATTTCCGCCGAGATCGACCACACGTCGCGCGCTTCCGCATGACGCAGCACCGGCACCGTGAGGCCGCCGTCCGTCTGCGTCGCGACGCCCACGTGCACCGCGCCGTAGCGCGTGACGACACCGGCTTCGTCGTCGTAGCGCGCGTTGATCTGCGGGAAGTCGCGCAGCGCGATCACCATCGCGCGGATCAGCAGCGGCAGCGGCGTGAGCCGGCCGCGCGTGTCGCCGTGGCGCCGGTTCAGCTCGGCGCGCAGCGATTCGAGCTCGGTAACGTCGATCTCCTCGACGTAGCTGAAGTGCGGAATGCGGCGCTTCGCTTCCTGCATCTTGCGCGCGATCGCGCGCCGCAGGCCGATCACCGGCACGTCGGTTTCGTCGTTGCGCTCGTCGTAGCCACGCGCTTGGGAGCCGCGCGCCGCGCCGCCGCCCGTGCGTGCATACGCATCGAGGTCGGCATGCAGGATCCGCCCGGCTTCGCCGGTGCCGCGCACGTAGCGCAGCTCGATGCCCATGTCCCATGCGCGCTGCCGCACCGCCGGCGACGCGAGCGGCCGTTCGCCCGGCGCCAGTGCCGCGCGCGGCGGCACCGCATGTTCCGCGCGGCGCGGCTCGGCTGGCGCGCGGGACGCGGCGTGCGGCGTCGCCTTCGGCGACGGATGTGTTTCGGATCCCTCATCGACGGACGACGACTCCGCACGCACATCGACCGCCGCCGGAGGCTGCGCCACCTCCGCGCCGGCCTCGCCCGCCTTCGCACCCGGCTTCAGGTTGCCGTCGCCTTCGACTTCGAGACGGATCAACTCGCTGCCGACCGCCATCATCTCGCCGATCCGCCCGCCGAGCTCCAGCACCTTGCCGGCCACCGGCGACGGAATTTCCACCGCCGCCTTGTCGGTCATCACATCGGCGAGCGGCTGGTCTTCGGCGATCGTCTGCCCCGGTTGCACGTGCCAGGCCACCAGCTCGACCTCGGCAATCCCTTCGCCGATATCCGGCATCTTGATGACATGAATCCCCATCTCAGGCCTCCATCACGCGTCGCAACGCTTCGCCGACCCGGGCCGGGCCGGGGAAATACGCCCATTCCTGCGCGTGCGGATACGGCGTGTCCCAGCCCGTCGTCCGCTCGATCGCTGCTTCCAGATGATAGAAGCAGTGCTCCTGGACGAGCGACACCAGCTCGGCGCCGTAGCCGCAGGTGCGCGTCGCCTCGTGCACCACCACGCAGCGGCCGGTCTTGCGCACCGACGCGACGATCGTGTCGAGATCGACCGGCCACAGCGTGCGCAGGTCGATCACTTCCGCATCGATGCCGGTCTCCTCGGCGGCGGCCAGCGACACGTGCACGGTCGTGCCGTACGTCAGCACCGTCAAGTCGTTGCCGGGCCGCACGACGGCGGCCGTATCGAGCGGCACCGTGTAATAGCCTTCCGGCACCGCGCTGCCCGGATGCTTGAGCCACGAGGTGACGGGACGTTCGTGATGGCCGTCGAACGGCCCGTTGTACAGGCGCTTCGGCTCGAGGAAGATCACCGGATCGTCGTTCTCGATCGAGGCGATCAGGAGTCCTTTCGCGTCATACGGATTCGACGGCATCACCGTGCGCAATCCGCAGACCTGCGTGAACATCGCCTCCGGGCTCTGGCTGTGGGTCTGGCCGCCGTAGATGCCGCCGCCGCACGGCATCCGGATCGTCATCGGCGCGGTGAACTGGCCCGCGGAGCGATAGCGCAGCCGCGCGCCTTCCGACACGATCTGGTCGGACGCCGGGTAGAAGTAGTCCGCGAACTGGATCTCGCAGACCGGCCGCAATCCATACGCGCCCATCCCGACCGCGGCGCCGACGATCCCGCCTTCCGAGATCGGCGCATCGAACACGCGCGACTTGCCGTACTTGGCCTGCAGCCCCTCGGTGCAGCGGAACACGCCGCCGAAGTAACCGACGTCCTGCCCGAACACGACCACGTCGTCGTCGCGGCCGAGCATCACGTCCATCGCGGAGCGCAGCGCCTGGATCATCGTCATCGGCTGCGCCGATGCCGTCGTCGTTTCATGTTGCGCCATGATCACGCTCCCAGTTCCTGGCGCTGACGGCGCAGATGCGCGGGCAGCTCCTTGTATACGTCGTCGAACATCGAGGCCGGCGACGGAATCCGGTCGTCGGCCAGCGTCCCGAACTTCTCCGCTTCCTTCTGCGCGGCGATCACCTCGGCCTCCAGCTCGGCCGTGAGCGCGTCGTGCGCGCTGTCCGACCAGATGCCTTTCGCGATCAGGTGCTGCTTGAAGCGCGCGATCGGATCGCCGAGCGGGAAATGGGCCCAGTCGTCGGCCGGCCGGTATTTCGTCGGATCGTCCGACGTCGAGTGCGCGCCGGCGCGATAGGTCACCCACTCGATCAGCGTCGGGCCGAGATTGCGGCGCGCGCGTTCGGCCGCCCAGGTCGATGCCGCGTGGATCGCGAGGAAGTCGTTGCCGTCGACGCGCAGCGAAGCGATGCCGCAGCCGACGCCGCGCCCGGCGAACGTCGTCCCCTCGCCGCCCGCAATTGCCTGGAACGTCGAGATCGCCCACTGATTGTTGACGACGTTCAGCACGACCGGCGCGCGATACACGTGCGCGAACGTCAGCGCGGTGTGGAAGTCGGATTCCGCGGTCGCGCCGTCGCCGATCCATGCGGACGAGATCTTCGTGTCACCCTTGATCGCCGACGCCATCGCCCAGCCGACCGCCTGGATGAACTGCGTCGCGAGGTTGCCCGAGATCGAGAAGAAGCCGGCTTCGCGGTCCGAATACATGACCGGAAGCTGGCGCCCCTTCAGCGGGTCGCCTTCGTTCGACATCAACTGGCAGATCATCCGTTCGAGCGACACGTCGCGCGCGATCAGGATGCTTTGCTGGCGGTAAGTCGGGAAGCACATGTCGCCGTGGCGCAGCGCCATCGCATGCGCGGCGCCGATCGCCTCCTCGCCGAGGCTCACCATGTAGAAGGAGATCTTCTTCTGACGCTGCGCGATCATCATGCGCGCGTCGAAGATGCGGGTCTTGAGCATCGCGCGCATCCCGGCGATCAGGCGCGCATCGTCGAGGTCCGGCGCCCACGGGCCGAGGGCTTCGCCGTGGTCGTCGAGCACGCGCACCAGGCTGCGGGCGAGATGGGCGGTGTCCGCCGGCGCAACGTCGATCGGCGGGCGACGAACCGCGCCGGCCGGCGATAGATGCAGATAGGAAAAATCCGTCTTGCAGCCCGGACGCCCCGTGGGCTCCGGCACATGCAGACGCAATGGCTCTGACAGGCTCATCGTGTCGTCTCCACGCTCGATTGTGTCTCACGCTGATGGAAGCGCGCGGCCGGTTGCCGGCTCACGCGCGAGCTGGCGCGCGGATAAGCACGCCAACCTTGGAAATCTATGCCTTATGGCGCGAAACGTCGATGACCAACCCGCTCGCTCCGGATGAGCAGATTTGCCATGGCGGATGCCGACGGACGATCGATGGTGGCGGCGGAGCGAACGCAGACCGCCCATGCTGCGCTGCGTCAACGGCCGGTGGAGCGTGCGTATCGAGCCGGACCGATCGATACACGCCGGTCATGTCGGACGATATGCAGCAAAAGACCCCGCGAAATCCTGGATCCCGGCGGGGTCTCGATGCGTCGGGGCGCTCCCGCGCCCGCTTGGCCGGCTGGCCCCGGCGGGCGATGAATCACGCGTCGGGACGCGCGATGTCGAAGCGGCTGTCGGGTGTCACGTGCGCGTAGGCCGACGGGCCGCCGGCGCGCAGAATGATGCCGGCGCCGAACGTGTCGAAGATGCCGTCCTTCAGCATGTCATGACGAATATGCACGGCGATGACCTCGCCGAGCACCAGCGTCGCCGGTGTCTCGACGCCGCGATGATCGCGCAGCCGGATCACGTCGGTCACCTTGCATTCGAAGTTCACGCCGCTCTCCGCGACGCGCGGTACGTCGACGAGGCGCGACGGAATCGCGGTCAGGCCGCCGAGTTCGAATTCGTTGACGCCGTACGGCACCGCGGCACAAGTCTGGTTCATCCGCTCGGCAAGGTCGCGCGTCGCGAGGTTCCAGACGAACTCGCCGGTTTCCTGCACGTTGCGCAGGCTGTCCTTCGCGGCGGTGCTCGAAAAGCCGATGATCGGCGGACGATAGTTGAACGCGTTGAAGAAGCTGTACGGCGCGAGATTGAGCGTGCCGTCGGCGCCACGGGATGAAATCCAGCCGATCGGGCGCGGGCCCACGATCGCGTTCAGCGGGTCGTGCGGCAGACCGTGGCCTTGCGACGGTTCGTAATAGTGGTAGTTCGAATCGGTCATGGAGGATCGTGTGCGACAGGAAAATTGTGTTGAAAGCGCTCGGCGGAGGTGCGCGTGCCGGTGACGCACATGCGTGCGGCGCGACGTGTGTTCGAAGTATCACATGGCATCACGTTCGTCGCAGCGAAGCTGCACCGCGGGCAGCGTTGCGACGCCGATGCGGGTGGCACGTCCAATAAAAAACCCGCGAGTGCATGGCGTCTCGCGGGTCTCACCGAGGCCGGCTTCCACGGGGTCCACCCGCCCGGCATCGCTGCAAAAGGAGCACGGCCCGCGATCCTTCGCGTTATCGCGCGCGGGCTGCCCTGCAGGCCGATGCGATGGCGGGCGGGCGGCGCCCGCGACCGGCAGCCATGTCAGAAATGATGCAGCAGCGCGACACGCACGACGTACTGGTTCGGGCCCGACGAGATGTCGGCCGCGCCCGGAACGTATGCGTAGTCGAAGTCGGTCCCGGTGTGCGCGTTCATCGCGTGCTGATAGACCCCTTCCACGAATACCGACGTGCGCTTCGACATGTCGTAGTTCAGCTTCGTGCTCAATTGATGCCACTTCGGATTGAACGCGCCGACCGTCGAGGCGACACGAGCCTGCGTGTAGGTGTAAGCCGCGCCGAGGTACAACGCGGGCGTGAAGTGATAGAGCCCGTTCACCTCGAAGTTGTCGAATTTCCACGCGGTCCATGCGCCGCCGGCCGGCTGTGTCGTCCCGGTGAAATACGCATTCGACGTCGGATCGTACACATCCACGTGCGAGTAGGTGAACCCGACGAGCGCATTCGCAAACGCGTAGTTCACGCCGATGCCGATGTTCTGCTGCGACGACGCGTCGAACGTGTTGTCGCCGGTGATCGCGCCGGTCGTATCGGCATTGCGTGCGTTGTTGATCTTCAAGTACGACGCGCCGACCGTCAGCCCGCCCTGCTGGTATTGCAGCGCGGCGCCGTACAGGCGATTGTTCGCAAAGCCGCCCGCCTGATTGCTGAATCCGTACATGGCCTCCGCGGTAATCCCGTGCCACACGGGCGACACGTATTTCACCGCGTTGTTCACCCGGAACGAGTAATCGGTGTTGTCGTTGTCGTAGGGATGCGCAAACAGATAGCCCGTCCAGTTTCCGTTCGCGGTGAGCGGCGAGAAAATGTCGACGCTCGGATCGTACTGGCGGCCGAGCGTCACGGTGCCGTAACGCTCCGACGCGATGCCGACGAAAGCCTGACGGCCGAATTCCCGGCCGCCCTGGCTCATTTTCCCGTTGTTGACGTCGAAGCCGCTCTCTAGCGTGAAAATGGCCTGGTAGCCGCCGCCGAGATCCTCTGCCCCCCTGATGCCCCAGCGGCTGCCGTAATCGTAGCCACTTTGCAGTTGCACGGTTCCGTGGCCGCGTGCGTTGCTCGTGTAGTTGATGCCGTCCTCGATCTTGCCGTAGAGCGTCACGCTGCTTTGCGCATGCGCGGCGGTGGCAAGCAACGCGGCGGGCACGATGATCCCCCAACGCTTGTTCATGATGATTTACCCCCCAGGTCTCTCGTTTGCCGGTCGCAATGCTTGCGCACTGCGAATGCGTGCCGCGTCGATGTATCCCGCGATGCGACGGGCGCAGTGTAATGAGCCGTTTTTCCGCTGTTAGTGACCGGCAGCGGAAAGGTGCTCTACGGAACGGAGGCTATTTTTCGGTACGGAAACCGGATAGCAAGGCGGTCAAGACCACGTCGTCGGGGCCGACGACGTGCGACGCGTAACGGCCCTTACTCCTATGCCGACATGCACCCGCATGCCCTCGGACGTGAATCGCATCCGGATCAGGACCTGGAAACAAAAAACCCGCGAGAAACGTGTTTCTCGCGGGTCTTCTGAACTTCATCGAATCGCATCGAAGCGAATTTGGTGCCGGGGACCGGACTTGAACCGGCAAGCCAATCAAGGCGGCGGATTTTCGTCACACTGCTTCTTTCAAAGCCGGCGGCGTCGAAACGAGGCCGTTCGTGCGCTGGACTATGCCTTCGCCGTCGCGCGCGGGCGTGATCGCCGCCCGTGCGCCTTAGGCGCCCCCCGTCTAGTCTCTACACCTTCCTCGCTTCAGCTGTACCGCGAGGCTTGGCTCGGCGTTGCCTCGATGCGCGCATCAGGGGTTTCGCCGAATTTGAAGGGTTCTGCACCGACCGTTTCCGGCCGGGCACTCAATCGTTTAAGTCCGCTATGTTTACCAATTTCATCACCCCGGCAAAAGGGCGGACGCGATTCTACCATTGCTTGCACATGCGCTAGCTGATTCACGCGCATTGCCGCGCGACGCAGCATGTCGGCCCGCACCGTCCGCGCCCCGATTCATGTGCCTTCATCGACATCGACGCGACACCTTCATCGATTTCGTCCCGCGCCGCAGCATCCGCCGATACAATCGAATCCGCCCCGCTCGCCGGGCGCCAAACGTCTGAGGTTTGTATCGTGCTTCTCGCGAAACAAACGGCTCGTACGTCATCGCGAAGTCACAAACGTTTTCGATAATTTCCCCGCCGAAAACGTTTACATCGCATAACTTCATGACCCCGACCATCAAGGACGTCGCCGCGCTCGCCGGCTTCTCGATCGCCACCGTCTCGCGCGCGATCAACGCGCCGCACACCGTCAGCCCCGCCACGCTGGCGACGATCCGCACCGCCATCGACACGCTGCAGTTCCGCCCGAGCCCGCTCGGCCGGCAGTTGCGCGGCGAGCGCACGCGGCTCGTCGGGGTGGTCGTGCCGACGCTGTCGAACCCGGTATTCGCCGACTGCCTGCAGGGCATCGACGAACTCGCGACCGCGGCCGGTTTCAAGCTGATTCTGATGACGACCGAATACGACGCGGCACGCGAGCGCCATGCGATCGAGACGCTGCGCGAGCAGCGCGTCGAAGGGCTGATCCTGACCGTCGCCGATGCGGACACGCATCCGCTGCTCGACATGCTCGACCACGACGGCCCGCATTACGTGCTGATGCACAACGATACGCAACGCCGCCCGTCGGTGTCGGTCGACAACCGCCGCGCCGCCTATGACGGCGTCCGTCTGCTGACCGCGCGCGGCCATCGCCGCGTGCTGATGCTGGCCGGCTCGCTCGCCGCGTCGGATCGCGCACGCCAGCGCCATCTCGGCTACGCGCAGGCGCTCGAGGAAGCCGGCGTCGCGACGCTGCCGCCGGTCGAAGTCGACTTCAACGCGGCCGAGTTGCCCGACGCGGTGCTCGCACACCTCACCGCGCGGGCCACGCGCCCGACCGCCCTCTTCTGCAGCAACGACCTGCTCGCGATGGTCGTCATGCGCGGCCTGCGCCGCGCGGGCTTCTCGATTCCCGACGATCTGTCGGTGCTCGGCTTCGACGGCATCGCGATCGGCGAGCTGCTCGCGCCGCCGCTCGCGAGCGTCGCGACGCCGAACCAGGACATCGGCCGCCATGCATGGCAGCGCCTCGTCGAATGCATCGGCGGCGCGACGATCGAGCGCACGTCGCTGATCCTGCCGCACACGGTGCGCGACGGCGCGACGGTCGCGCCGCCGGCCGCCGACCTTCAGTTGCACCAAGCCTGAACGCGCGCGCCGCGCCAGCGTGCGCGGCGCGGCGACATACCCTTACCCCGCCCGGAGACCCACCGTGTCCTTTCGCCTGACCTCGCTGCTGCGCGTGCTCGCGGCACCCATCGCCTGCGCCGCGCTCGTCGCGTTCGCACCCGCTGCCCACGCCGACGAAACCGCGATCTGCTACAACTGCCCGCCCGAATGGGCCGACTGGGCCGCGCAGATCGCGGCGATCAAGCAGAAGACCGGCATCCGCGTGCCGTTCGACAACAAGAACTCGGGCCAGGCGATCGCGCAGCTGATCGCCGAGCAGAAGAGCCCGGTCGCCGATGTCGTCTATCTCGGCGTATCGTCGGCATTCCAGGCGAAGGACAAGGACGTGATCGCGCCGTACAAACCCGCGCACTGGAACGACATCCCCGCGAACCTGAAGGACCCGCAGGGTTACTGGTTCGCGATCCACTCGGGCACGCTCGGCTTCTTCGTGAACAAGGACGCGCTCGACGGCAAGCCGGTCCCGCGTTCGTGGGCCGACCTGCTGAAGCCCGAATACAAGGGCATGGTCGGCTACCTCGATCCGTCGAGCGCGTTCGTCGGCTATGCGGGAGCGGTCGCCGTCAACCAGGCGCTCGGCGGCAGCCTCGACAACTTCAAGCCGGCGCTCGACTGGTTCCGCAAGCTGAAGGCGAACGCGCCGATCGTGCCGAAGCAGACCGCGTATGCGCGCGTGCTGTCCGGCGAGATTCCGATCCTGCTCGACTACGACTTCGACGCGTATCGCGCGAAGTACAAGGATCACGCGAACGTCGAGTTCGTGATTCCGAAGGAAGGCACGATCGCCGTGCCGTACGTGATGAGCCTCGTCAAGGGCGCGCCGCACGACGCGAACGGCAGGAAGGTGCTCGACTTCGTGCTGTCCGACGAAGGCCAGAAGCTGTGGGCCAACGCATATCTGCGTCCGGTGCGCGCGCAGACGCTCAGCGCCGACGTCGCCGCGAAGTTCCTGCCGGCGAGCGAATACGCACGGGCGAAATCGGTCGACTTCGGCAAGATGGCGGCCGGTCAGCAAGCGTTCGGCCAACAATACCTGCAAGTGATGCAGTAAGCGCCGGACTCAAGCCATGCTCGACCTGACTTTCCCGCTGCGCTGGCGCGTCGCGCTCGTCGCGCCGGCGCTCGCGGTGTTCGCCGCGTTCTGGCTGCTGCCGATGGCGGCACTCGTGCGGGTGTCCGCCGACGGCGCCTTCCTCACGCAGTACGGGACGCTGCTCGGCAACGCGCGTTACATGAAGAGCCTCGGCGAAACGGTCGCGTTGTCGGCCGGCGTCACGCTCGCGACGCTCGCGCTGTCGACGATCTCGGGCCTGCTGCTCGCGCGCCGCGAATTCGCCGGCAAGCGCGCGCTGCTCGCGCTGCTCACCTTTCCGCTCGCATTCCCGGGCGTCGTGGTCGGCTTCATGGTGATCATGCTCGCCGGCCGGCAAGGGCTGATCGGGATGCTGTCGGCGAAGCTGACCGGCGACAAGTGGGTGTTCGCGTATTCGGTCGCCGGGCTGTTCGTCGGCTACCTGTACTTCTCGATTCCGCGCGTGATCGTCACGGTGATCGCGGCCGCGTCGAAGCTCGACGCGTCGCTCGAGGAAGCCGCGCGCTCGCTCGGCGCGTCGCCGTGGCGCATCTTCGTCGACATCGTGCTGCCGGCGCTCGCGCCGGGCCTGATCGCGGCCGGCGCAATCTGCTTCGCGACCGCGATGGGTGCGTTCGGCACCGCCTTCACGCTCGCCACCGACCTGAACGTGCTGCCGATGACGATCTACACCGAGTTCACGCTGAACGCGAACATCGCGACGGCGGCAGGCCTGTCGATCGTGCTCGGCATCGTCACCTGGGCCGTGCTCGCGCTCGCGCGCCGATTCACCGGCCACACCGCCGCCGCCGCGGCCTGAGGATTTCTTCATGCAATCGCTTTCCGGTTCATCCGCGCCGTCGCCGGCGCCCGCCCCGTCGCATGCGAACGGCGCCGCACGCCGTGCGCCGCGCGTGTCGGGCGCGCGTGCGATCGCCGCGCTGCAATGGGGCGTGACGCTGCTGCTGTGCGCGTTCCTGATCGTGCCCGTCGTGATGTCGGTGCTCGCGGGCCTCACCGTCAACTATTTCCGCGGGCTGTCGAGCGGCCTCACGCTGCGCTGGCTCGAACAGGTGTGGCAGCAATACCAGGGCTCGGTCGCGCTGTCGCTCGGCGTCGCGTTCGCGACGCTCGCGATCGTGCTCGTCGTCGGCGTGCCGGCCGGCTACGCGCTCGCGCGCAGCAAGAACCGTGTCGCCCGCGTGATCGAGGAGGCGCTCGTGCTGCCGGTCGCGCTGCCGGGCCTCGCGTCGGCGCTCGCGCTGCTGGTCGTGTACGGCGGCTTCACCGCGTTCCGGATGAGCCTGTGGTTCATCGTCGTCGGCCACGTCGTGTTCACGCTGCCGTTCATGGTGCGCGCGGTCGCGGCCGTCGCCGCCGGCGCCGACCTGCGCACGATCGAGGAAGGCGCGGCGAGCCTCGGCGCGTCGTTCGTCACGCGCTTCGTCACGATCGTGCTGCCGAACCTGCGTCCCGGCATCGTCGCCGGCGCGCTCGCGGTGCTCACGCTGTCGATCGGCGAATTCAACCTGACGTGGATGCTGCATACGCCCGATACGAAAACCCTGCCCGTCGGGCTCGCCGACACCTATGCATCGCTGCGCCTCGAAGTCGGCAGCGCGTACACGATCGTGTTCCTGCTGATGACGCTGCCGCTTCTCGTCACGATGCAGTGGCTCGGCGTCGATCCGTCCGGCACGCGCGCGCCGAAGCGTCGCCCGCGCTGATCCTGCGTTGACTTTCCCGCTCCCATGAAACTCGATTCCACTCCCATCACCCTGACCCGCTGCGCGAAGACGTTCCGCGGCACGCGCGTGCTCGAACCGCTCGATCTCTCGATCGGCGCGGGCGAGACGCTCGTGCTGCTCGGCCCGTCGGGCTGCGGCAAGACGACGACGCTGCGCCTGATCGCCGGCCTCGACACGCCGGACGCCGGCGGCACGATCCGGTTCGGCGGCGACGACGTGACCGCGCTGCCGATCGAGCGCCGCCAGGTCGGCATGGTGTTCCAGAACTACGCGCTGTTCCCGAATCTGACGGTGCGCGGCAACGTCGGCTACGGACTGAAGATCCGCAAGACGGAGCCGCGCGCACTGCGCGAACGCGTCGACGAATTGCTCGCGATGATGCGGCTCGACGCGCATGCGGACAAACCGGTCGATCAGCTGTCGGGCGGCCAGCGCCAGCGTGTCGCGCTGGCGCGCGCGCTCGCGGTACGCCCGCGCGTGCTGCTGCTCGACGAGCCGCTGACCGCGCTCGACGCGAAGCTGCGCGACGTGCTGCGCCGCGAGATGAACGCGCTGCTGCGCGAACTCGGCGTGACGACCGTGTACGTCACGCACGACCAGGCCGAGGCGATGGAGCTCGGCGACCGGATCGTCGTGATGGGCGCGGGCCGCATCGAGCAGATCGGCACGCCGCGCGACATCTATTACCGGCCGGCCAACCGCACGGTCGCGCAGTTCATCGGCACGCTGAACCGGCTTGCGGGACAATGGCGCGACGGCGCGCTCGTGACGACCGGTGGCTCGATCGTCACGCCGCACGCTGCCGACGAGTGGTTCTTCCGCCCGGAGGATGCGCAGCTCGCCGATCCCGCGCATGCGCCGCTGCGCGGCGCGATCGGCGCGTGCGCGTTCCTCGGCGAGCGCACGCGGCTCACGATCGAGCAGGCGGCGCCCGACGCACTCGTGATCGACGTGCCGGGCCGCATCGAGCTCGCGCGCGGCACGGCGGTCGGCCTCACGATCGCGGCGGAAGGCCTGATCGCACTCGCCGCGTAACTCCGCCCCACGATAACCAGACATTCCGAGGAACGACGATGCTGCTTGCTCAGATCAGCGATCTCCACATCAAGCGTCCGGGCCAGCTCGCGTACCGGCGGGTCGACACCGCCGTCGCGCTCGCGCGCTGCATCGCGAAGCTGAACGCGCTGGTGCCGCGCCCCGACGCGGTGCTCGTCACGGGCGACCTGACCGACTTCGGTCACGACGACGAATACCGCCATCTGCGCGACCTGCTCGCGCCGCTCGAGATTCCGTATTACCTGATGGTCGGCAATCACGACGATCGCGCGGGGTTGCGCCGCGCGTTCGCGGATCGTCCCGAATTGCAGGACGGCGAATTCGTGCAGTACGCGCTCGACGTCGGCGCCGTGCGCGTGCTCGCGCTCGATTCGCAGGTGCCCGGCGCGAGCCCCGGCGACCTGTGCGACACGCGGCTCGCGTGGCTCGCCGCGCAGCTCGACGCCGCACGCGACCGGCCGGTGATCGTCGCGCTACACCATCCGCCATTCGCCTCCGGGATCGGACACATGGACGCGCTGCGCCTCGCCCCCGCCGCCGCCGCGAAACTCGATGCGCTGCTGCGCGGCCATCCGAACGTGGAACGCTTGCTGTGCGGCCACGTGCACCGGACGATGTTCACGCGCTTCGGCGGCACGCTTGCGTCGGCCGTGCCGGCGCCCGCGCACCAGGTCGCGTTCGACCTGCGCGCGGACGCGCCGTCCGCGTTCCGGCTCGAGCCGCCCGCATTCGCGGTGCACGCTTATACGCCGGAAGCGGGAATGATGTCCCATCACGTGTACGTGGACGAAGGCGACGGGCCTTACCCGTTCTATGAGCCGAGCGGCGAACTGGTCGACTGAAGGCGCGCGTCGCTCGCAATGACGGGCAGCCGCAGGTGGTCGCGGCCCGTGGCGGCCGATAGCGATCAGTTGCGCCCCTGTCACGTCGCCCGGTCTCCCGGCGGCACGGCCGGCAGGATTCACCGTGCTCCGGTATGATCGGCACCCTCGATCGGCGCCCGGCCGCCTGCGCAGCCGGCGCCGTGCCGCGCGCCCACGCCGCCCAACTCCGTTCCGTTGCCGCCATGTCCGCCGCCTCCACCGACCGTCCGACCGACGCCGCCTCGCCCCACTACTCGCGCAGCCTGCTGTTGCTGCTCGCGACGATCGCGGGCGTGTCGGTCGCGAACATCTATTACAACCAGCCGCTGCTCGACAGCTTCCGCTCGGCCTTTCCCGACGGCGCGTCGTGGATCGGCGCGGTGCCGACCGCGACGCAGCTCGGCTATGCGGCCGGCATGTTCCTGCTCGCGCCGCTCGGCGACCGTTTCGATCGCCGCGGGTTGATCCTGATGCAGATCGCGGGCCTGTCGATCGCGCTGATCGTGGCCGCGATCGCGCCATCGCTGGCGGTGCTCGCCGGCGCGAGCCTCGCGATCGGCGTGCTCGCGACGATCGCGCAGCAGGCCGTGCCGTTCGCGGCCGAAATCGCGCCGCCGGCCGAGCGGGGGCATGCGGTCGGCACCGTGATGAGCGGCCTGCTGCTCGGCATCCTGCTGGCGCGCACGGCAGCCGGCTTCGTCGCCGAATATTTCGGCTGGCGGGCGGTGTTCGGTGCATCGGTCGCGGCACTCGTCGCGCTGGCCGCGGTGATCGTGCTGCGACTGCCGCGCAGTTCGCCGACGTCGACGTTGTCGTACGGCAAGCTGCTCGGCTCGATGTGGCACCTCGCGGTCGAACTGCGCGGGCTGCGCGAGGCATCGCTGACCGGCGCCGCGCTGTTCGCCGCGTTCAGCGCGTTCTGGCCGGTGCTCACGCTGCTGCTCGCCGGCGCGCCGTTCCACCTCGGCCCGCAGGCCGCAGGTCTCTTCGGGATCGTCGGCGCGGCGGGTGCGCTGGCCGCGCCATACGCGGGCCGTTTCGCGGACAAGCGCGGTCCGCGCGCGATCATCTCGCTCGCGATCGCATTGCTCGCGGCGTCGTTCGTGATTTTCGCGCTGTCGGGGAGGAACCTCGTCGGGCTCGTGATCGGTGTAATCGTGCTGGATGTCGGCGTGCAGGCCGCGCAGATCTCGAACCAGTCGCGCATCTATGCGCTGAAGCCCGAGGCGCGCAGCCGCGTGAACACCGTGTACATGGTGTGCTACTTCATCGGCGGTGCGCTCGGCTCGTCGGCCGGCGTCGCCGCGTGGCGCGCGTTCGGCTGGACCGGCATGTGCGTGGCCGGCCTGCTGTTTGCCGCGCTCGCCGGCTGGTCCCACCATCGCGGCGCACGGCGCGGCTGAACGCCGCCGCGCGCGCCGGCGTCACGCGTCGGCGCGGGACGCGGCCGGTTCGTCGGCCGGCGGAACCGTGAATGCCGGCGCGGGATCCATGACCGCGGCCGGGTCCACGACGGCGCCCGGTGCCGGCACCGCGAGCGGTACCGCGGACGGCGCGAGAATCGGCGCCGGGTCCGGCATCGCGGCCTGATCCGGCACGGTCCCCGCCTCCGCCGGCGGTTCGGCGGCCGCGGTTGCCGCGACCGATGAAGCGTCGGCCGCCGCGCGCGCCGCGGGCCGGCGCGCGGGGTCGAACACGAACGACAGCCCGACGCTGCCGAGGATCGCGACCGTCGCGATCACGGTCGCCGTCGTCACGGGCTCGCCGAGCATCAGCGCGCCGAGCGCGACCGCGACGATCGGGTTCACGTACATGCAGCTGCTCGCGATGATCGGGCTCGTATGGCGAATCAGGTAGCCGTACGCGACGTACGCGGCCATCGTGCAGAACACCATCAGGTACACGAACGCGAACACCGGGCCGACCGCGATCTGCTCGATGCGCTCGCCCATCAGCCACGCGGCGATCGTGGACATCAACCCGCCCAGGCCGATCTGCAGCGACGTCGACAGGAACAGGTCCGACGGCAGCTTGAGCCGCGTCGCGAGATGCGCGCCCCCCGCCCAGAACAACGCGCCGGCAAGCACGCAGATCGTGCCGAGCGCCGAGTTCGCGGCGCCCGCGCCGCCCGAATTCAGCACGACGATGCCGACCATCCCGAGCGCGACGGCCGCCCACTCGCCCTTCGTCACCGGACGCCCGGCGACCGCCGCGATCACGGTCGCGAACAGCGGCACCGTCGCGACCATCACCGCGGCCGAGCCGCTGCTGACCGTGCGCATCCCGAGCGCGATCGTGCCGGACGACAGCGCGACCAGCATCGTGCCGACGATCGCCGAGTTGCGGATTTCCAGCAGCGTCGGCCATTCGGGCTTGCGACGCAGCGCGAAGATGAACAGGCCGATCCCGCCGAGCAGGTTGCGCAGCCCCGACAACAGCAGCGGGGGGAACGACTGCAGCGCGAAATGCAGGCCGCTGTAGGTCGAACCCCAGACGAAATAGATGAATACCAGGGCCAGTGCGACACGGCCGCCACGGCTTTGCGGCAGGCGGATCCGGATCGGCAGGCGGGCGAGGAAATCGAAGAGGCGGTCGAGCGGTGTCATCGTTCAGCCCGCCCGCACGACGTGTTGCGTGCTCCGCTGAAAGACACCGGCGATGCCGGCAAACGGCCCTGACGGGACCAGGAAGGCGGAGACGAACGTGCGGAACGACATGGCAGTGCGAACGGCGACGAATAAGAACCGGCAAGCGGCGGCAGAGGGTCAGGAAAACGTGCGCAGACCGCTTCAGTCGCGCACGCTCGGCATTATGGCATCACGGATTCGAAAGCATCATCGGACCTGTCTGAAAGGATGTCGACTGACGTTTCGGCGCGACATTTTTCGGCATCCGGACGAACCGAATCCGGGGCCGGAAACGCGCTGCACGGGCGTCGCGGACATCGCCCGACGCCCTTCCCCGCCCATCGCGATCGATCCATCTGCCTGACGGCCAGTCATGCGTCGCGGGTGTTGCTTCGCGCTTATCGTGACGGTCAGCCTGCCGATCCGGGCGCCGACATTTTGTCCGTTCAATCCGCACACCATCCATACAAAATTTTGTATAATTCCACCATCCTTCCGACAAAGCCGGTCGTCTTCGTCGGCAGCGCGCTGGATGCGCTTCGCGGCTTTCCGCTGGCGGCGCGCCGCGAAGCCGGCCACCAGATCGACCAGGTGCAGCGCGGCCTGACGCCCGACGACTGGAAGCCGATGCGCACCATCGGTGTCGGCGTGCGGGAAATCCGCCTGCGCGATGCGAGCGGCGCATTCCGGATCATCTATGTCGCGACCTTCGCGGACGCGATCTACGTGCTGCACTGCTTCCGCAAGCAATCGGCACGCACCTGCAAGGCCGACGTCGAACTGGCCGCCCGGCGCTATCGCGCATTGACGATCGAGAGGAAACGATGAGCAACGAACGCTATACGAATGTCTGGGACGCCATCGAGAGCCAGCCGGCCGAGGCCGAGAACATGAAGCTGCGCTCCGAGCTGATGATCGCGCTCAAGCAGCGCATCGCGCAGCTCGAACTCAGCCAGGCCCAGGCCGCGAAACAGCTTGGCGTCACGCAGCCGCGCGTGTCCGATCTGCTGCGCGGCAAGATCAACCTGTTCGGGCTCGACGCGCTCGTGAACATGGCGGCGGCGGTCGGCCTGCGCGTCGATCTGCAAGTGCGCGAATCCGCGTGACGCACCCGTGAAGCACGGCGGGCGCGGCCGCGCCCCGCCGCTCACGATCCGCCGAACCAGTTGTAGCCCTGATCGACCCAGTAGCCGCCCGGGTAGGTATCGGTCACGAAGATTTCCATGATGTGCTTCGGATTCTTGTAGCCGAGCTTGGTCGGCATCCGCAGCTTCATCGGAAAGCCGAATTCGGGCGGCAGGCGACGGCCGTCGTAGTCGAATGCGAGCAGCGTCTGCGGATGCAGCGCGGTCGGCATGTCGATGCTTTCGTAGTAATCGTCCGCGCACTTGAAACCGACGTATTTCGCGTGCGTATCGGCGCCGACGCGTGCCAGAAACGCGCCGAACGGCGTGCCGCCCCAGCGGCCGATCGCGCTCCACCCTTCCACGCAGATGTGCCGCGTGATCTGCTCCGCGTGCGGCAGCGCATACAGCTCGTCGAGCGTCCACACGCGCTTGCCCGTCACGCGGCCCGACAGCACGAGCCGGTAGGTCGCTGCGTCGACGTGCGGCACCTCGTCGATGCCGTAATACGCGTTGAACGGGAACGGCCGCGTGATGTCGGCCTCGGTATAGGTCGGCGCAAGCCGCTCGCCGCTGAACAGCCAGGCCTGCACGCGATCGTTCATGCGCGACACCTTCTCGAGGAACGCGTTGACCGATGCGTCGTCCTGCAGCGTGCAGCCGGTCAGCATCGTCAGGCCGCCGAGCGTCAGCACGCGCCGGTTGAAGAGGCGCCGCGACGGCATTTCGAGTTCGCGGCGCACGTCGAGCTCGAGCGACTTGCGGTCGAGCGTCCAGCCCGGCCGCCCGCGATTGTTTCCGGATTCCGACATGATGAGTTCCTTCGCTCGCGGCGTGCGGGTCAGCGGCCGCGCAGCATCGCGAGCAGCGAGCGCGGCACCAGCAGCGCCATCGCGACGTGTACGACGAAAAACGCGACGAGCAGCGACATCGCCCAGAAGTGCACGACGCGCGCATCGTCGTAACCGCCGAACAGCGCGCGCAGCAGCGGAAACTGCACGGACTTCCAGATCGTGAGCCCCGACAGCACCAGCACGATCAGATCGACGATCGCCGTCAGGTACGCGGCACGCTGCACCGCGTTGTAGACGCTCAGGTCGTCGTGCGACAACCGGCCGCCCAGCGCCGCGCGCACGTCGCGCCATATCGACGCCGGCGTGACCGGCAGCATCTTTTGCGCGAGGCGGCCCGTCGCGATCGACATCGCGAGGTAGAACAGCCCGTTGCCGACCAGCAGCCACATCGCCGCGAAATGCCATTGGAGCGCGCCGCCCAGCCAGCCGCCGAGCGTGATGCCGTGCGTGAACGTGAACGGCGGATAGATCGGCGACGCATCGTAGATGCGCCAGCCGGACAGTGCCATCAGGATCGCCGCGAGCGCGTTGAGCCAGTGGCTCACGCGTACCCACAACGGATGAATCTTGCGCGCGGGCGGCGTGGCAGCCGTGCGCCCGGCAGCGGGAACGGTTTGCATGATGAAGACTCCCGGAACGTAGCGGCGGTGCGCGATGCGCGGGCGGCCTCGTGTACCGCATGCGCCGGCCGCGCCCCGCCCGCGTCGGTCAGTTCGACGGCGCCATCTTGTCGCCCGACATCGACTTGCCCATCGCGTCGTGCGACATCGCGTCCTTCTTCATCGCGTGCTTCTTCATGGCGCCCTTCTTCATCGCGCCGTCCTTCGCCATCGCGTCGTGGCCCATCGCATCCTTCGACATCGACGTGCCCTCCTTCGACATCGCGTCGTTCTGCGCATACGCGCCCGTTGCGGCCATGGCGAAACCGGCGACACAGGCTGCGATCAGTACTTTTTTCATGACATCTCTCCGAAACATGGGTTTGAGGAGCCGAATAGACGGAGGACGTCGCGGGATATGACAGTCGTTTCGAGATTTTTTTTTCAGGGACCGCCGAAACCGCTGCAATGCTGCGCCGCGCCGTCACTGTCAGCCAGGCCGCAGGGCCGTGCGGCGGTGTCATGCATCGCGGCTTGCGTGGCGGGCGCACCGCCCGCATTGCTGCAACTGCACCGCGACCACCGGTCCGCCACCGGTTGAAACCGCCGCGAAGCCAGTGTATTGTGTGCGCTGCTAACGCGGGGGTCCTGCAATGCGTTCGGTCAAACAACCGGCATTGCGGGTGAGAAATACCCTTTGAACCTGATCTGGATAATGCCAGCGCAGGGAAGCGTACGGATTTCGCCGCCATCCTTCTGACGAAATCCGCCGCCTCACCAAGCCTCGTCTCCTGCTTAGCTCGAGCCCCACATTCGTCAAGGGCTCCGGGCAAGCGCCGTGGCGCCTGTCCGGCGCTCACACAGGAGATTGCATGAACGCCAATCCGAAGTTTCTGTCCGCGGACGCCCACGTCGACGCCGCCGCCGTCGCCCCGCTGCCCAATTCGCGAAAGGTTTATGTAACCGGCTCGCAGCCCGACATCCGCGTGCCGATGCGTGAAATCACGCAGGCCGACACCCCGACCGGCTTCGGCGGCGAAAAGAACCCGCCGATCTACGTGTACGACACGTCGGGCCCGTACACCGATCCGGACGCGAAGATCGACATCCGCGCCGGCCTGCCGGCACTGCGCCAGCGCTGGATCGAGGCGCGCGGCGACACCGAGGTGCTCGACGGCCTGTCGAGCCGGTACGGCCTCGAGCGCGCGGCCGACCCGGCCACCGCCGACCTGCGTTTCCCGGGCCTGCACCGCAACCCGCGCCGCGCGCAAGCCGGCAAGAACGTCACGCAGATGCACTACGCGCGCCAGGGCATCATCACGCCGGAAATGGAATACATCGCGATCCGCGAGAACCAGCGCCGCGCCGAGTACATCGAAAGCCTCAAGTCGAGCGGCCCGAACGGCGCGAAGCTCGCCGCGATGATGGGCCGCCAGCACCCGGGCCAGGCGTTCGGCGCCGCGGCCTTCGGCGCGAACCCACTCGCCGAGATCACCCCCGAGTTCGTGCGCGAGGAAGTCGCGCGCGGCCGCGCGATCATCCCCGCGAACATCAACCACCCGGAATCCGAGCCGATGATCATCGGCCGCAACTTCCTCGTGAAGATCAACGCGAACATCGGCAACTCGGCCGTCACGTCGTCGATCGGCGAGGAAGTCGACAAGATGACGTGGGCGATCCGCTGGGGCGGCGACACGGTGATGGACCTGTCGACCGGCAAGCACATCCATGAAACGCGCGAGTGGATCATCCGCAACAGCCCGGTGCCGATCGGCACGGTGCCGATCTACCAGGCGCTCGAAAAGGTCAACGGCAAGGCCGAGGACCTGACCTGGGAAATCTTCCGCGACACGCTGATCGAACAGGCCGAGCAAGGCGTCGACTACTTCACGATCCACGCGGGCGTGCGCCTGCAGTACGTGCCGCTCACCGCGAACCGGATGACGGGCATCGTGTCGCGCGGCGGCTCGATCATGGCCAAGTGGTGCCTCGCGCATCACAAGGAAAGCTTCCTGTACGAACACTTCGAAGAGATCTGCGAGATCATGAAGGCGTACGACGTGAGCTTCTCGCTCGGCGACGGCCTGCGTCCCGGCTCGATCTACGACGCGAACGACGAAGCGCAGCTCGGTGAACTGAAGACGCTCGGCGAGCTCACGCAAATCGCGTGGAAGCACGACGTGCAGGTGATGATCGAAGGCCCCGGCCACGTGCCGATGCAGTTGATCAAGGAAAACATGGATCTCCAGCTCGACTGGTGCAAGGAAGCGCCGTTCTACACGCTCGGGCCGCTGACCACCGACATCGCACCGGGCTACGACCACATCACGTCGGGCATCGGCGCCGCGATGATCGGCTGGTTCGGCACCGCGATGCTGTGCTACGTGACGCCGAAGGAGCACCTCGGGCTGCCGAACAAGGACGACGTGAAGGAAGGGATCATCACGTACAAGCTCGCCGCGCACGCGGCCGACCTGGCCAAGGGTCACCCCGGCGCGCAGGTGCGCGACAACGCGCTGTCGAAGGCGCGTTTCGAGTTCCGCTGGGAAGACCAGTTCAACATCGGCCTCGATCCGGACAAGGCGCGCGAATTCCACGACGAGACGCTGCCGAAGGATTCGGCGAAGGTCGCGCACTTCTGCTCGATGTGCGGCCCGCACTTCTGCTCGATGAAGATCACGCAGGACGTGCGCGAATTCGCGGCACAGCAGGGCGTGTCGGAAACCGAGGCGCTGAAGAAGGGGATGGAGGTCAAGGCAGTCGAGTTCGTGAAGACGGGCGCCGAGATCTATCACCGTCAGTAAGTCGGCAAGCGAACGCGGCGGTCCGCACGGACCGCTTCGCTTCCTCAAGCACGGCAGAAAGCCCGCTTTCGAGCGGGTTTTTTTGCATTCGCGCGCATGCCGTGTGCCTGCCGGCGCAAGCGAAACAATTGATTACGAAACCGCTCGAGCCTTAACAAGTCCTTACAGCAGCTCCACGGAGCGACGCGTAGATTGGATTCATGCGCGGCCGTCAGGCGGCCGCGCGACCTCCGTTCACTACCACAAGGACAGCGATCATGAACCATTCGATTCGGCGTTTTGGGGTATGCGCGCTGCTCGTCGCGACGGTGGCCAGCCTTTCGGCCTGCGATTCGATGACGCGGCGCCAGCGTGATACCGCGATCGGTGCGGGTGTCGGCGGCGTCGCCGGCGCGGCGATCGGCGGCAGCGCGCTGTCGACGCTGGGCGGCGCGGCGGCCGGCGGCATCATCGGCAACCAGGTCGGCAAATAAGCCGGCCGGCTTACCCGGCTGCCGCGCGACGCGCGGCAAGTTCCGGCCTGACGGCGTTTCCGCACCGCGGAAGCGCCGTTTTTCATATGCGGCGCCGCAACACGCCGCAGGGGCCCGGAAATGATCCGTTACCGTTTAGCGCACCTTGTCATCGCCGCGCGGCCTAAGCTTAAGCATCTGCCGATTGCCGGCTCCGCCGGAGAGACATCATGAACAGGACCCTCGTCGCCGCGGCGCTCGCGTGCACGACGCTCGCCGGCTGTTACTACCCTTACGGCTACTATCCGTCCGGCTATTACGCGGCGGCGCCGGTACAGCCGGCACCCGTCTATGTTGATCCGGGCCCCGCGTACTACTATCCGGCCCCCGCCTATGCCCCGGCCTGGGGCGGCTACTGGGGCCCCGCGGTATCGCTCAATTTCGGCTTCGGCGGACGCGGCGGCTGGCACCATCATTGAGCGACCGCGCGTGCCGTCCGGCCGCTGCGCGTCGGGGCGAGCGGATTTCCCGGTTCTTGCCGGTTCTTGCCGGTTCTTGTCATTTCATCCGATCGTGAAACGACGGCACGGGAACGCGGTGTAAGATCCTTCGCATCCCGTCCCCTCGCCCGCCACGCTCGATGTCGCCCAAGAACGCCTTTCTGCTGACCGTCCTCGCTGCCCTGTGGGGCGCGTCGTTCCTGTTTATCCGGATCGGCGTCGCCGACTTCGGTGTCGCGCCGCTGATGGCGCTGCGCGTGGGCATCGGCGCGCTGTTTCTCGCGGGCTTCGCGCTGACGCGCTTCAGGCCCGCCGAGCTCGGCGCGCAGCTGCGCCGTCGCGCGTGGCCGTTGTTCGTCGTTGGCGCGCTGAACTCGGGCATCCCGTTCTGCCTGTTCGCGTTCGCCGAACTGACGCTGTCGGCCGGCGTGACGTCGGTGATCAACGCGACGACGCCGCTGTGGGGCGCGCTCGTCGCCTATCTGTGGCTGAAGGACAAGCTGTCGCTGCCGCGCGCGATCGGCCTCGTGATCGGCTTTGCCGGCGTCCTCACGCTCGTGTGGGATCAGATCGCGAACGCGCGCGGCGGCACCGGCGCCAACGCGACCGCGCTCGCCGCCGCCGCCGCGCTCGGCGCGACGCTGCTGTACGGCATCGCGGCCAACTACACGAAGCGCACGCTCAGCGGCGTCGATCCGCTCGTCAACGCGACCGGCAGCATGATCGGCTCGACCGTGCTGCTGGCGCCGTTCGCGATCGCGACCTGGCCCGCCGCGGCCGTCAGCGCGCATGCGTGGGGCGCCGTGCTCGCGCTCGGCATCGCCTGCACGGGCATCGCGTATTTCATCTTCTTCCATCTGATCGCGCACATCGGCCCGGCCCGCGCGATTACCGTGACGTTCGTGATCCCGGTGTTCGGCCTGCTGTGGGGCGCGCTGTTCCTCAGCGAACACGTATCGCTCGTGATGATCGAAGGTTGCGCGATCGTGCTCGTCGGCACCGCGCTCGCCACCGGCGTGATCAAGCGGATTCCCGGGCTGCGCCCGCGCGGCGGCGAAGCGGCCTAAGTGGCGGGCGGGGCGGGCGCTCCGCCGGTGCGGAATGCGAGTGCCGCGCGTCGACCGGTGCGCGACGGCGCATGTCGAGTTTCGACTCACGCCGATGCAGCCGCCCGGCTTTGCCGCTCCCCCGCATTCGTGGCACGCGATGCACGCGGCATACATGGCGCTGTCGCCGCATACGCGGCCGGCGACCCTTGGATGTCGCGCTCCCGGGCGGACAGCCCCTTCCAGCTGTCGGTGTAGCGTTTGCGTCTGGAGTTTCCCTGATACGCGCGCCGCACCATTCCCGTTACACTCGGATCACTCATCCGCGGAAGGCGGTTACGATGCACCACGTTCTTTCGCGTCCACCTGCGCGTGCGACGGCTTCTGCGTGGCGCGCACGATACCGCCCCCCGATCTCCCCAGGGCACCATTGACATGAAGCCCTCCCGCGACCTCTCGCTCGACTCCCTGCTCGAACGCCTCACGCCGACGCCCAGCGGCTGGATCGCCACGTATCGGGAAACGACGCTGCGCAGCGTGTTTCAACCTGTGCTGTCGATCACGCACAAGCGCGTGGTCGGCTATGAAGCGCTGCTGCGCGTCGTGGACGAAAACGGCACGCTCGTTTCGCCGGTCGCGCTGTTCGACCGGACGCGTGCCGCTGCCGACGCATTGCTGCTTGACCGCCTCGCCCGCTGCCTGCATACGGCGAACTTCGTCGCGCAAGGCATCGGCGACGGCTGGCTGTTCCTGAACGTGACGCCGCGCGTGCTCGATTCGGGCCTCGTGCAGCGCGAATTCGTCGAGGCGCTGTGCCGTCATTTCGCGCTGCCGCCGAACCGCATCGTGCTGGAAGTCGTCGAGCAGCCGTCGCGCGATGAAGCCGCGCTCGCCCGCACGATCGACATGATCCAGCACCGGGACTTCCTGATCGCGATCGACGATTTCGGCACCGGGTTCTCCAATTTCGACCGCGTGTGGCGCGCACGGCCCGATATCGTCAAGCTCGATCGATCGCTCGTCGAACGCGCGAACGCGTCGGCCGACGATCGCCGCATCATGCATCACCTGGTATCGATGCTCCACCAGGCTGGCGCGATGGTGCTCGCAGAGGGCGTCGAAAGCGACGACGCGCTGCAGACGCTGATGGAGGCCGATATCGATTTCGTCCAGGGTTTCCAGTTCGGCCAGCCCGATGCATCGATCGCGCACGCGAGCGCCGCTGCGCCCGCGATGCTCGACGCCGCGTGGCAACGCTACATCGCCCACCGGCATACGCCGGCGATCGCCGAGCAGCCGGGCTTCGACGCGATCGAGCGGCTCGTGCTCGCCGGCGCGGCCGCGTTTTCCGCGAGCGGCAGCCTGCAGGACGCCGCGCAGCGCGTATTCGTGGTGCCGGCCGCACGCCGGGTGTTCGTCACGGACGAGATCGGCGAACAGTTCCTGCCGTCGATCGGCGCGCGTCCCGAAGACGGGCAGACCAGCGGCACGCGGCTCTCGCCGCTGTTCCCGGAGACGCACAGCAACTGGTCGCGGCGCCCGTACTTCCAGCGCGCGATCGCCGCGCCCGGGCGCGTCGCGCTCATGGGCCCGCACTTCTCGCTGACCGAAGGCCGCGATTGCTACACGGCAGCCGTCGCGATTCGCGCGCAAAACCGTCTCGTCGTGTTCTGCGTCGACTTCGTGCTCGACAGCGCGGGCACCGTGATGCGGTAGCGCATACGGCGGCACGACGACGCCCGCCATGCAGGCCGGCCGGCGATTCGTTTCGTCAGTCGATCACCTTCCCTCTTCCGGACTTCACCACGCTGCGGCGCGACTTGTGTTCGAGCCGCCGCTCCTTCGATGCACGTGTCGGCCGTGTCGCGACCCGCGCACGCGGCGTGAACGCGACGCTGCCGATCAACGCATCGAGCCGCGCGAGTGCTGCCTCGCGATTTTTCTCCTGCGTGCGGTATTCCTGCGACTTGATCACGACGATGCCGTCGCGCGTGATGCGCTGGTCGGACAGCGCGAGAAGCCGTTCCTTGATGACGGGCGGCAGCGACGACGCGCGGATGTCGAAACGCAGGTGAATCGCGCTCGACACCTTGTTGACGTTCTGGCCGCCGGCGCCCTGCGCGCGCACGGCGGTCCATTCGACTTCGGCCGGATCGAGCGTGTAGCGGATCATCATCGCGACGTCTCCTTGCGGCGCCGCGCGAGCGCCTCGTCGACGCGGGCCGCCAGGCCCGAATCGCGTTGCGTACGTGTTGCGACCGCCTGCGCCAGCACACGCCGCGGGCCGATCACCTGCACGCGCGTACGCGCACGCGTGACGGCGGTGTAGATCAGTTCGCGCGTGAGCACACGGCCGAACGATGCCGGCAGCACGAGCGCGGCCTCGTCGAATTCGGAGCCCTGCGACTTGTGGACGGTCAGCGCGAACGCCGTTTCATGCGGCGGCAGCGCCGCGGGCGATACGGCGCGCGCGGTGCCGTCCGCGCGGCGGAACCATACGCGCAGCACGCCGTGCGCGTCCGGCAACGCGATGCCGATGTCGCCGTTGAACAGCCCGAGCGCATAGTCGTTGCGCGTCACCATGATCGGCCGCCCGGTGAACCAGTGTGCGCCGACCGCGAGCGGCACGCGTGCGGCATGCCGCACGTGCGTGGCCACCACCGCATTGACGTGCTCGGCGCCGCGCGATCCCGTGCGCGTCGCGCACAGGATCCGGAAGCGGTTGAGCGCATCGAACAACGGCAGCGGATCGGGCTCCTGCCCGGACAACGCGGTACGCAACGCATCGAGGTACGCGCCGAACCGGCGCGCGAGCCGCTCCACCGTCGACGCCGCAAGCGTCTCGCCCGCATCGTCGTGAAACGACGCGGCAGCGGCCTCGTCGGCCGGCAACGCATCGAGCGCGCCCTGCACGTCGCCGCGGCGGATCGCGAGCGACAGGCGGCCGATCGGCGAATCGAGACCGAAACGGTAATTGCGTTCGAGCCACACGACGCAGTCCGCGAGCGGTGCGGGTGACGGGACGGCAATGTCGTCAGCTCGCGTTGCAACTGTCGATACCTGAGTTACCGAACTTCCCGCGTGGGCCTGATCGAGCGGCGCGAGCTCGACCGCGTCGAGCCACGTGAGTTCGTCGGCCTCGATCCACGCAGGATCGGTGGCCGCGGAGGCGCTATCGAGGTCTGTCGGTGCAGGTGACGACGGAGCGACCAGCGGCATCGCGTCAGCCGGGGGAACCGATTCGTCCTGCAGGTCGTCATCGAACAGCGACGCCTGGCGCGTATCCACGTTGCGCCGTGCCGGCGGCTTGCGCGCCGCGCTCGCCGACAATGACGCGGAAGCCGGGACCGGTGCTTGAGCGGCAACGGCAACCGCCCCCACCACCTCGCCGTCCGGCACCGGCAAGGCCGCGACGAATGCCGCTTCGTCGATTCCGAGCGCATCCGCGATGCGCGTGCGCGCAGCAGCGGTGAACGTCGGCCGTGCGCTCAGTTCGGCGAACACGGCGCCGGCTTCTACCGCGGCAAGCTGATCCTTGTCGCCGAGCAGCACGAGCCGTGCGCCCGGCGCGAGCGCATCGAGCAGATGCGCGGCGAGCGCGACGTCGATCATCGACGCCTCGTCGACCACGATCAGGTCGTACGGCAACGGATTGTCGCGATGGTGGCGAAAGCCCGTCGCCCCGCCGCCGCCGAGCAGGCGATGCAGCGTGTACGACGTGTCCGGCAGGCGCGCGGCAAGTTCCGGCGGCAGGTCGCCCGCCCGTGCATGCAGCGCTTCCTGCATCCGCTGCGCGGCCTTGCCGGTCGGTGCCGCCAGTGCGATGCGCAACCCCGGATGCGCGTCGAGCAGACAAGCCAGCACACCGACGACGGTCGTCGTCTTGCCGGTGCCGGGGCCGCCGCTGACGATCGTCACGCGTCCTGTCAGCGCAACGATCGCCGCGACGCGCTGCCAGTCCACATCGCCCGTCGCGGGCCCGAAGTAACGCGCGAGGCTGTCGCGCAACCGGTCGGGCGACAGCACGTCGCCCGGTGCGGCGACGCCGGCCTGCGCGACGAGCGCATCGGCGAGCCGCCGTTCGTAGTCGAAATAGCGCGACAGATACAGATGGTCGTGCCGGTCGACGATCAGCGGCCGCTCGTCGCCGCGCGCGAGCGTGCCGAATGCCACCACGCCGCTCGCGGCAAGCGCCGCGCGCACGTCGTCGACCGATTCCTCGTAGCGCTGCGCGAGCGCGCCGAGCGACACGCATACGTGGCCGCCCGCGGTCGCCCGGCTCGTCGCGAACGCGGCACGCGCCGCCCAGCGCGCGGCTGCGGCCGGTGCACCCGCGCGGCGCGACAGGTCGCCGATGCGTCGCGCGAATCCTTCCGCGAGCGCGATGCCGAAATCAGCCGGCTCGGGCAGGCGCGCGACGAGGCCGCCGGTGAATTCGAGCGTATCGTCGGACACGTTCATGCGCGGCCCCCTTCCATCATCCGGTCGAGCGCGTCGACGAGTTCGCGCGCGGGCCGCCGCGCATGCACGCCGGCCGGTTCGCCGGCACTGCGCCAGTCCGGCCGCACGCCACGCACGAAAAGGTATAGATAGCCCGCGACATGCGTGTCGTAGTCATAGTCGGGCAGCCGCCCGCGCAAATAGCGATGCAGCGCAACCGTATAGAGCAGCGCCTGCAGGTGATAGGCGTGATCGGCCATCGCGACGTCGAGCGCGCGCGGGCCGTAAGCGTCCGGCGTATTGCCGAGATGGTTCGACTTCCAGTCGACGATCCAGAAGCGGCCGTCGTGTTCGACGATCATGTCGATGAAACCCTTGATGAAACCGGCGAGCACGCCCGCGTCCAGCGCAACGTCCGGATAGCCGTGTGCGATCAGCAGCCGGCGCAGCGCGCCCAGCTCGAGCGACGGTGCCGGGAACAGGAAACCCATTTCGTCGAGACGCTTCGCGGGATCGAGATCCGCGAGCCGCATGCCCGGCACGAGCTCCGTGCGCACGACATCGTCGACGAGCCGCGCCATCATCGCGGGCAGGCGCGTCGCGAGTTCGGGCTCGGCCTCGACCGGCCGGTCATGCAGCGCGCCGAGCGCCGCCTGGTGCCATGAATCGGGCTCGGTGAACCGGCTGAGCTCGAACAGGCGATGCAGACACTCGCCCGCTGCCGCGCCGCGCGGAAACACGAGGATGTCGTCATCCGGCGGCTCCACAGCGACGGTGTCGTCCACGGCAAGCGCGCCGTCCGGCGCGACGGCGGCAAGCGCATCGTGATCGGGCCGCAGCTCGTCGTCCGGCACGACCGCGACGCCCGCCTCCTCGCGCGCCATCGACGCGGTCAGCGAACTGAAGCTCGCCATCCGCCACGCGTCGCGCAGCACGCGCGTCGCATGGCGGGCGGCGAGCGTCTGCGATGCATCGTGGCCGGCAGCCAGCCGCTCACGGCGCGCCGGCACCGGCAACGGTGCAACGCTCACGGGCCCGCCCGCGAGCGCTTGCCACGCAGCGTCGAGCACCGCTTCGTCGGGCGGCTCGTCGAGCCACGCGTCGAACGACTGGCCGGCTCCGGCCACGAGCCAGTTCAGCACGCTGCGCCGCGCCTCGCGGGTCGAGCGCGACGACAGATAAGGCCCCGCGACGAGATAGCACCGATAGACCGCGCGCGTGAGCGCCACGTAGACAAGCCGCGCGCGTTCCGCCGCCTGCTCGCGCAACGCCTGGCGCGCGGCATGCTCGGCGGCTTCGTCGTCGCACCCGTAATGCAGCACGGCGTCGCCCGCATCGTCGTGATACTCGCGCGCGTCGGGCAGCGCCGACGCGGGCGGCTCGCGCAGCCCGCCGTCGTTCAGGAACGGACAGAACACGACCGCGTATTCGAGGCCCTTCGACTTGTGCACCGTCACGATCTGCACGAGGTTGCGATCGGACTCGAGACGCAGCTGCGCTTCCTCGCCGCCGCCGTCGAGCCGTTGCGCGGCGAGCCAGCGCAGCGTCGGCGCGATGCCCGGCTGCGCGGACGCGCGCGCCTGCGTCAGTTCGGCCAGATGGTTGATGTCGGTCACGCGGCGTTCGCCGTCCGCGCCGGCCATCAGCCGCTCGGCGATCCGCAGCTCGCGCGTGAACGTGCGCCACATCACCGCGAAGCCGCGTTCGCGCCACAACAGCCGATAGCGCGAGAAGCGCTCGACCCAGCTCATCGCGTCCGCGCTGTCGGCCGCTGCGCGCGACACATCGCCGTCGCCCTGCTCCATCCGCCATAACGCCCCGGCATCGAGGCCGAACCAGTCGGCGGCCAGCGCCGCGCGCAAGCGCCGCAGGTCGCCCGGCGCATCGATCGCCGCGAGCACGCGCTCGAGCTGCTCCGCATCGCCGGTCGAAAACACGGACGCCTGCGCGAGCTCGACGCTGCCGATACCCCACGTGGCGAGCACGCGCTTCACGAGACTGCCCTGCCGGTGCGTCTGCACCAGCACCGCGACGTCGCCCGGCGACAGCGGCGTATCGCCGAGCCGCACATGTCCTTCGCGCGCGCCGCGCATCAGCCGGGCAATCTCGGCCGCGCACGCCTGGGCGGCCTGTGCCTGCGCGTCGCGCTTGAGCAGCGTGCCGTCGCCGCCCGGCAGCGCCCAGATCCGGAAATCGCCGGCCGGGCCTGGATCGGTCCCGTCGACGAACGGTGCACGCACGCGCGTGCCGGCGCGCACCGCGTAATAGTCGAGCCCCTCGAGCACGAACGCGCGCGGGTTCGACATGAAGAAGCGGTTGCACGCATCGACGATCGCCGGCGTCGATCGCTGGTTGACCGCGAGCGTGTAGCACGCGCTCGCGCTTGCCCGCGCGGCGAGATACGTATGCAGATCCGCCGCGCGGAAGCTGTAAATCGCCTGCTTCGGATCGCCGACGAGAAAGAGCGGCCCGCCCGGTGCGAAGATCCGGTCGAAGATCGCGAACTGCAGCGGGTCCGTATCCTGGAATTCGTCGATCAGCGCGGCCGGATAGCGCGCGCGCAGCGTCTCGGCGAGCCACGGATGCGTATGCAGCGCGTGATAGAGGTTCGCGAGCAGATCGTCGAACGACACGACGCGGCGCGTACGCTTGCGTTCGGCCAGCTCGCCCGGCGCGGTGTCGAGCCAGTCGGCGACCAGCGCGAGCCAGCGCGCGCGTTGCGCGGCCTCGGCGGCGGCCACCGCCGCTTCGAGCGCGTCGGCCACGTCGAAGAACGGGTGCTCGGGGGTCGCGCCGCCCTTTTTCGTCGCCTTCACGAGCGCCGTGTGCGTGAGCTTGAGCGCGGCCTTCGGCAGCGCGGCGGCGGCGTTGCCTTGCGCGAAATGCGCGGACCACGCGCCGAGCGCATCGGCGACTGCGTCGGGCTTGTGCGAACGCTGATTGAGCACGGGTTGCGCGGTGCGCAGCAGCGCATCGATCGCATCCCGCTCGTCGGCCCACATCCGCGCGGCCTCCGCGAAGCATTCGACGGCAGCGGCCTCCGCCGATGCGTCCGGTTCGACGACGCCGTCCCAGCGTAGCGCGGCGAGCGGCTTCTTCAGCCGCCGCGCGAGGTGGGCGTCGAGCGCGGCCGGGCCCGCGCCCGAATCGACGAGCCACGTCGCGAAGCCGGGCCAGCGCGCGGCCATCGGCTCGACGCGCGTACGCCAGAAGTCCGCCGCGAGCTCGAAGCGCAGCGCCGCATCGTCGGCCTGCATCTCGAACGCAAACGGCATCGCGGCTGCGAACGGCGCTTCCTGCAGCGCACGCTGGCAGAACGCGTGGATCGTGTGGATCGCCGCCTGGTCGAATGCGCGCAGCGCACGCCGGATCCGCTTCGCGGCGGTCTCGGGGTCGAGCGCGCCGGCTTCGCCGAGCGTCGTCTCGAGCAGGCGCGCGATGAACGGATCGCCGCCGTCGTCGCCGGTATCGAGCGCATGCGCGAGCTGCGCCAGCCGCCCGCGGATCCGCTCGTGCAGCTCGGCCGTCGCCGCCTTCGTGAAGGTCACGACGAGGATTTCGTCCGCGCCGAGATCCTTCTCCAGCAGCAGGCGCACGTAAAGCGCGCAGATGTTCCACGTCTTGCCGGTACCGGCCGACGCCTCGATCTGGTTGACACCGTCGAGCGGACACGCGAACACGTCGAGTTCGAGCGCCGCCTGCGGCTGGGATGCGGCGCTCATGCGACCTCCTTCAGATGTTCCAGCATCGGCTCGAACACGAGCCGCGCAAGTGTGCCGAACGGCTCGTCGAGCGAAGGATGCGCACCACGCCATGCGATCGCGATCGCCGGATCGTCGGCTTCGCTCACCACGCGCTCGTTGATCCAGACGCTCGCGGCCTTCGCCTCGCCATCGGAAATGCGCGCCCACGCGCTGCGCGGGAAGAACCGCAGCGGCATGCGCCGCCCCGCGCGAAACAGCGCGGCGAGCGGCGCGAGGCGCGCAAGCGGTGCCGCGACCGGCGTGAATTCGAAGGCGCCGCCGCTGCCGAACCACAGCGTGCGGCGCGGACCGTCGGGCTCCACCGCGCAGTAGACGAGGTGCGCGAGCCACGCGGACAGGTAGTCGCGCGCGCTCGGCCGTGCATAGCGATAGATGATCTGGCCTGCCGGCGTCAGCCGGTTCAGCGTGCCGTGCAGCTCGAGCGGCGCACTCACCGCATCACCGGACAGCATCGCGTCATCGGCACCGAACAGCGCCTGTTCGGTGCCGGGCCAGGCAGGCGCGATCGCGAGCGTGAACGGCCGCCGTTCCATGCCGTCGGCCAGCGCACGCCGCACGTTCGACGCAAGCTGCGTCATCGAGCCGAGCGCCTGGTCGCGCCAGACGGCGCCCGTCGCGCCGCCCGGCAGTTCCGGGCTGGCGTCCGCGATGCGCAGCGCATGATCGTGCACACCGCCTTCATCCGATTCGATCAAGAGCGGCAGCACGCGCTCGGCGAGCGCGTCGCTGCCCGCGAAGTCGAGCGCGAACGGCTCCGTGTCGAGCAGTTCGGCTTGCGCGTCCGACAGCACGATACCGAGCCGCGCGCGCAGCAGCGCGCGGGCCGGATGCCGCCAGAACCGTTCGAATTCGCTGAACGCGACGGGTTCGACCGGCTCGGCCGGCAGCGGCTGCGCGAAGAACGGCTGCTCGCGCGTCGCGTCGCGCGCGGCTTCGGCTGCCAGCAGCGACGCGAGCGTCGCGCGTTCGGCGTCGTACGAAGCCAGTTCGCTGCCGGGCCGGAAATACTCGGCCGCGAACGGTTGCAGCGGATGTTCGACGATGAACGCACGCCGCGCGGCATCGACCGCGTCCGGTGGGGCGTCCTCGCCGGCAGTGACGAGCGCGAGATGATCGAGCAGTTCGTCGACGAGCGCCGCGGGCGGCAACGGCGCGTTGTCGCGAATGCTGCGCCCCGTATAGGCAATCAGCAGCCGGTCGCGTGCGGCGAGCAGCA
Source organism: Burkholderia sp. AW49-1 (assembly GCF_053427845.1). Classification (NCBI taxonomy): domain Bacteria; kingdom Pseudomonadati; phylum Pseudomonadota; class Betaproteobacteria; order Burkholderiales; family Burkholderiaceae; genus Burkholderia; species Burkholderia sp. AW49-1. The sequence goes on from NZ_JBSAXF010000016.1 coordinate 60,874, forward strand.
GGTCGAGGAACAGGTTGCGCTCGTCGTCGCGGCGCTGCCGGTCGCCGAGCTTCGGCAACACGGCCATCAGGTCGAACTCGTCCGCGCGGGCGAGGCTCGGCAGCACGCCGTCGTCCATGCCGAGCAGGCACACGACTCGGTATGGCAGCCCGCGCAGGCTCGTCAGCGACGAGAACGTGACGCCGCCCCACGGCACCCCGCCGCGCGCCGGATCGTCGAGCGCGGCTGCCAGCCCCGCGCGTACGACGGCTGCGGGCAACGCTTCGTCGGGCGCGCCTTCCGTCATCGCAGCCAGCATCGCGTCGAGCGCGTCGCGCACGCCCGAGAGCGCATCGGCATACGCGGCACCGGAGTCGAAGAACCGCGCGAGCGTGTCGGCGAACAGTTCGCTCCAGGCGCGGGGCGTGTGCGCGTCGGCGAGCCGTCGCGAGAAACCGTCGAGATCGTCCGTGAAGCGCGCGAGCCGGCCGAGCAGTTCGGCCTCGCTGCCGGTCGCCGCCTCGATCGGCAGCCACGCGCCGACCGGTGCCGCGCCTTCGGGCATCGCATAGCCGAGGAAGAGCCGCGCGAGCGCATCGGAAAACGTATGGCGCGGCGCAGGCACCGCCGCATCATCGCTCACCGTCGGCGACAGCCCGCGCCGCGCGCCGGCGGCCGCGAGCCAGATCTGAACCGTCTCGAGCGCGGTTGCGTCGATGCCGTAACGGGCCGCCACCGCGTCGACGCGCAGCCATTCGACCAACTCGGGCGCGCCGACCTGCCGTTCCGGCAACGCAAGCCATTCGAGCAGCACGCGCGCGACCGGGTTCGCCTGCGACGGCGGCAAGCCGGTGATCCGGTAAGGCACGCGCGCACCACCGGCGCCCGCGGTGCCGAACACGGCATCGATCAGTGGCCCGGCCGCCGCGAGATCGGCGACCGCCACGAGCACATCGGACGGCTGCAGCGTCGCGTCCGCATCGAACCACGCGAGCAGGCGGTCATGCAGCACCTCGAGCTGGCGCGCGAGGCTGTGGCATACGTGCACCTCGATCCCATGCTCGGCCGGCGCTTCGCCGAGCTCCGCCTCCGGTTGCAGGTCGAGGATCGCGTTCTGCACGCGCGCGAGCCAGGTCGGCGCGGGATTCCCGACGAAACGCGACGCATCGCCCGACGCGGCGCTTTCAGTCAGTTCGTGCAGCATGTGCAGCTGCGCCTGCGTCTGCCGGCCCCATTCCGCGAGCAGCGGATGGCCGACTTCCTGATAGTCCAGCCGGCCGGCCGCGTCGAGCGCCTCGGCATGCGCGGCGGTGACGATGTCGAACCAGAATTCGCGGCACGGATTGAGCGCGTAGACACGCACGTCGATCCAGCGCGACAGCTCGCGCAGCAGCGCGACGTGCAGCGGCGGCATCGTCGGCAGCGCGAACACGCTGACCGATTCCGGCCAGTCGGCACGCGCGACGGTTTCGGGATCGAGGTTGCGCGCCTCCACGAGGAAGCGATGCGCGGGCGGCGTGCCGCTGTCGCTCAGCTCCGCAAGCAGCGCGCGCCACAGCGCCGCCTGCCAGTGCTCGTCGTCGCGTGCGGCATCGCTGATTCCGCGCGGCGCGACGTCGCCCGCGAGCACCGACTCGCCGGCCTGCCATGCGGCCAGCCATTCGGGCCGATAGGTCAGGTAATGATCGAGCACGGCCGCGACGCGCTGTGCGAGCTCGTAGCGCATCGCGTCGTCGGACGCGGACAGATACGCGGCCAGCCGCGGCGACGCGAGCCACGGCGCGCCACCCGCGCCCTGCGCGAACAGCCGGTAGCAGCGCCACACGAGGCGATCGGGTGCGAACGGCGAGCGCGCGGGCACCGTCAGCACGCGGCCGATCTGCGCCCACAGCCATTGCGCGAGATATGTGAATTCGACGTTCGCGCACACGCCGTGGCGCACGGCGATGTCGAGTTCCAGACGGCGGCGCAGCGCCGCGCTCGGTACGATGACCTGTTGCGGCGCCCACGGGCCGTTGCGGACCGGGAACGCGGCCAGGTCGTCGAGCAGCGCGTCGGCCAGCGTTTCGTGACGGTTCGAATAGAAGAGATGGAGCATGAAGCCTGGGAAGAAGCCTCGCGCCGGATGCCCCGGGCGAATCGAAGCACCAAGCATAGCAAAGCGGGAATGGCGGGAGAACCGGGCGAAGGCGCGCCACGGCGATCCGCCATGCCGCCGTCATCCAGACGATCGACGGGCAACGACATCCTCATGCCGCGGAAGATCGCGCCGCGGCCGCCGAGCCGACGGGACCGCGATGCGGTTCGAGATCCGTATCTATGCGCACCTTGCGGCTCGCGTCCTGCAGCGTGCCCGGGCGCGTCGGCGCAAGCGGCTCGTCCCGAAATACCCTCGTTCCACCGCCAACATGCTTCGCTCCCGATCACGCAGCACAAACGCGTTGCTGTTCGGGACCACAATGCCCGATTGCTCGCCGGTTTACGCAACCTCCATATGCGTTCGCGCCGCGCAAGGAGAAATGCGCAACCTGTACGAGACTGTGCGGATGCGAACGCGGGTCGCGGGTTGAAGCCACGTTTTGAGTTCGGCCGTTACTGAAACTCGAATTTGATGGTGGCTTCACCCTTGTATGCGCCCGTGGCCGGGAGATTCACGGTACGTACCGGGAACGCGGTGATTCCAAAGGCAGCCCGTTTCGATGCGTAATCGACGTCGATCGGCAGCCGCTGATCGGGTGCCGCCGACGCAACCCCTGACGGTTTGGGCGCGATCAGCTTGCCTGAACTCTCAACGGCAATACCAACGCCCGAATTCGAGGTCTTGATATAGCGCTTCTCTCGGACGTGAGGTTCGGCCTCCAGAACCAGATCGACTTTCACGCTCGGCCCGGTGGTCTTGCATTGGAGGGTGTAGTTGCGCTCGACCGGCAAGATGGGCGGCTGCCCCGGTCGCGCGAACATCTCCCTGTTGCGCGTGCCGAAGTCGATGACCATGTTCTGCCCTGGGGTCAGCTTGCAGCTTTGCGGAATGTCGATCTTGGCACCAAAAAAGACCTCCCTCGTGACCGGCAGTGGCCCAAGGGCCGGCTCCGCCCAACTCACCCCAACTTCGGCAATCTTTCTCCTCGGAATTTCCAGGCTTCCCACGAACGGACGATCTACCAGCAAGTGAATCGTTCCCACAGCGCCGAGCCGATTGGCATCGATTTTATCCTGCACTCCGCTTGTGTCGCATATGTCCCAGTAAAGCCCGATAGGGTCGCCCAGCTTTCTGTTTTCGAAAGGGATCGGCTCGCCAATGACCTCAATGGCGATCTGAATATTGTCGTTGAGCTTGAAGAACTGCATCGCCCGCCCATTCACGGAAGCCCTCCGACCAATGGCCAGGCTTGCATCGGGTTTTACCGTGAGATAAAAGAGGCGAGCATCGAGTCGAGTACCCGGTGTGCACTTGCACAGCGTGCGAGTATATGTATTGAACCTGTTCCACGTCGCAAGCTTTGGATAGACTGCCCCCGTCGGATTGTCGTCCGGATCGACGATTGTCTTGTCGGATGAAGCCTCATCAAGTATTGGCAGGCCGTCAAGCCCACGACATTCCCCCGCTCTGGCGCTTGTTGCGCCCACCTGTAGGGCAATTGCCCCAACGAGCAGGACAAAAACTCGAGCGAATTTCGACCTCGACCGTCGCCCACTCACGGATTCGAAACGTTTCGTATCCAAAAAAATTCCCCTTTATGCGTGCGCAATCGCGGCAACCGTTCGTTCCCGGTTGCCCGCGACCTTCCGCGCTTGAAGATCCGTCTGGCGCAGCGCTGCTTGCGCTTGCGTTTGATGGCGGAAGTGCCTCGAGGCGAGCGCATTGATTGGAGCCGGCTCACCGACACCGCAAAGTCTGCCGCTGGTAATTCCGTCCCGGCTCGGCCTTGGGCAGCGCATACGGCGCGTGGCACTGCCCCTCCGTCCATTTCACGGCCAGCTCGCCGCGATCCGCGTTCAACAGCACCAACGCATTGCCGCTCGGATCGACGAGGCCGAGCTGCTTGCCGTCCATGTCTTCCAGGCTCGCGCCGAATCGCACCGGCTGACCATCCGCCTGCGTCACGTTGAACTGCACACGCCGCCCGCCGTTCGCCTTGAACACCGCCTCGACCACCGCGCCGCGACGCGGCACCACCTGCCTGGACGTGTCGATCAATTCGACGTCCGCGCCGAGATTGCGCGTGTCCGGGCGCAACGTATTCACGCGATAAGGCTGCGCGTAAGGCACCACCATGTAACCGTTGCGACCGACTCCCACGCCTTCGTCGGTCCGCACGTCAGCTCCTTCCACGCCTTCCACCTTCATCAACGCGAAGGTATCGCCGAGCGTGCGACTCAGGTTGACACCACCCCGATGCACGACGACGGAACCCGTCGCGCCGACAGTGGCCGACTGGTAATCGCGCGAGTAGTTGTAGCTGCCCGACCACTGCCCGATGTCGGCGTTATGCGTGAGGCTCGCGCCCGCTGTGACGCCCCGCCCCTGGTTCGCATAACCGGATTGCGCCGAATATGACGTGCGCTCGTTGAAGTTGCCGCTCACGCCCGCCTGCACATTGGCCGCACCGGCGTTGTCGCGAGAAACGTTCGTGTAGAGGCGGGGCGAACGCACCTTGTTGCCGAGCGGAATCGACAGCGTTGCCATCACCTGCGTTCTCGATCCCGAGCCGCCGTATCGCGTGTCGCTCGATTGCGTGAAGTTCAGGTTGTAGCCGAGCTGCTTCCAGCTGTTCCCGTAGCCGACGCTGACGCTGCGGCTCGATCCCGGCTGGTTCCAGTACGTCTGCTGGCTGAGGTTCAGATAGACGCTGCCGTATTTCCGCTGCGGGCCGAGATCCTGGCTCGTGGTCAGGTCGATCCGCGAGCGGCTGCGCGCGGACTGGACGCCGCTTCCTTCGTTGACGTCGTTGACATGGTCGTTGAAGGTCCGGTAGCCCGACGTCGAGTACCGATATGCTGCCAGCGTGAAGTTGGTGTTCGTGCGCGTGAACGTTTTCGCGTACAGCACGCGCACACTCTGGCCAGTGCGACGCGCGCCCTGCGCCCGGCTGATCGACTGCGTGACATCGAGCGACAGCGCGCCGATCGGCGTATTGGTGCCGACGCCGACGTTGAACGCCTGAAAGTCCTTCGCAACCTGGAAGCCGCCCGCCAGCGTGCTATTGTCGGTGAGGCCGTAGACCAGCGAACCGGTCGCCAGCAGCGGCGCCGAATTCTGGTTGCCCTGATACTGTCCGGCTGCGAAGTTGTACTTCATCCGCCCCTTTCGCAGCATCAGCGGCAGGCTCGAAAATGCCTGATGCGTGACGTGCCGGCTGCCGTCCGCCTCGATCACCGTGATCTCGAGGTCGCCATTGGAGCCCGACGGGAAGATGTCGGTCAGCTCGAACGGCCCGGGCGGCACGTTCGCGCGATACAGCACATAACCGCTTTGCTTCACCTCCACCACCGCGTTGCTGAATGCCTGCCCGCGGATCACCGGCGCATAGCCGCGTTCGCTGTCCGGCAGCATCGCGTCGTCGGAGCCGATCTGCACGCCGCGCATGCGCACGCTGTCGAACAGCGTCGAATCCGAATACTGCTCGCCGATCGCGAGTTGCGACTTCAGCGACGTGATGTCGCGCTCGACCAGCGTGCGGTTGCTGCGGAACTGCGGCTTGCCGCCCGACGCCCCGCTGAAAGTCGACTCGTTACGCAAACGCCACGGGCCGATGTTGATCCCGTTCTGCAGACCGAGAAAATAATTTCGGCTGTCGCCCGCGAAGCGGCTGTGGCCGTAGCTCGCGCTGAGCTGATAGTTCACGTAGCCAGCCGAGACGCCCGCTTCCCACAGCGCGGGATCGACGTAGCCACGCGCCGTGCGCGACAGGTAGGCCTGCGGAATGCTGAGATCGAGCCGCAGCCGGCCGGCGTCGAAATCCACCGCGCCCTGCTCCATCACCGCCGGCACGTCGATGCACGCGGGGCCGGCCGCGTCCGGCATGGACGCCAGCGCGTGCAGATTGACACCGAATTCCTGAAGCATTTCCGCGGTCAGGCACGGCTCGACCCTGCCCGTCGTCTCATCCAGGCGGAACGGGATGTCGCGACGCGTGACGAGATTGCCGTTGACCTGAACCTCGACGCGATACGTGCCGGGCGGCACACCGTTGTCGCTCGCGAGCACCGAAGAAAGATCGGCCGCACGGCCGCGATCGTGCAGGAAGCTGGTATTGAACGCCAGCGTCATCGGGGTGGCCTGCGCGACGACCGACTCCGCCTCCTCTGCATGCGCCTTGTTGACAATGGCGAGGCACATCGCGAGATACAGCGGCGTCGCGCGCGGAAGCGCGGTGGACGGATGCGATCCGGCCTCGCTGCACGACAATGATTGAGTCGATCGATCGGACATTGGGGCTACACTCCGGCGGCTCTCGGTTCAGGGGGACGGGACAACCACGGATGGGTACGCGCACGTACGGCCATCGCGCGAAACGCGATATCGGCACGCATCGCCGACGCGTGACCGGTTATCGCTCGACGGCAACTGGTGCGGCGGACTGCCCGGCAGGCAACGTGACGCGGTAACGTTCGCGCCCGCCGAAGTCGTTGACGATCTCGTAACCGAGTTCGGGCGTCGCGCCGCCATGCGGCAACTTGACCGGGAAGCTCGCCATCCCGCCCAGCGCGACCATCTTCGCGTCGACGACTTGCGCATCCGTGCCGCCCGCGCGCCACTTCGCGTCCACGACAGTCACGTGGTACCGGCCGGGATTGAGCACCTGGAGCACAGCCTTGCCTGATTCGCGATCCAGCCGCCACTGCAGGCCGGCAGGCGCAGCCTGCGGATCGCCCTTCAGGCCATCCGGGCGGAAGAACACCTTGATCCGCTGGCGCACCGCCAGTTGCAGGACGTTGTCGCCGGTGGCGGTCTGCGGGATTTCCTGCACGTTCAGCCAGAACGCGGATTCGCGGTCGGCCGGCACGCCGACGCCTTCGTACAGCACGCGCAGCAGTTGCTGCCGTTTCGCGGCCACCTTGACGAGCGGCGGCGTCACGGCGAACGGCAGCGCGTGGCCCTCGGCGTTGTCGAGCGGATCGAGCCACGACTGGATGAGTATGTCCGCGCTGTCGTTGTTGACGACGACGGAGGCTTCCTTGTTCTTGCCGTCGAAAATGACGCGCGTGGTATTCAACGAAATTGCGGCGTAACTCGCGGGCACGGTCAGCGCACACGCGAGCGCCACGCCGGCGGCGAGGTTTCGTGTTTTCATAGCGGGAAGATCAGCGGGGAGGAGCAGCGGGGAACCCCCACTGCTCATTGAACACGGCCCGGGGGCCGCTAGCGGACTTACTCGTAGCTCAACGTAAACGGCAGGCTCGCGTTCGCGACACCCGCGGTGACCTTCGACGGATCGTCCGACACATAGGCTGCTGCAAAGCGCACGTTGATCGCGCCGGGCTCCGACAGTTCGGTCTGCGCCAGCAGATCGCCGTTACTCAGATCGAACGCCTGCGCGCCCGCGCCCGTGCCTTCATACACGGCGATGCCCACGTTCTGGGCAAAGCCCGCGGCCGAGGTACCGTTGTTCACGCGAATCGACTTCTTGTCTGCGCTCAGCTCGGCGGGCTGGCCCGCAAATTTCATGCTGACCTTCGCGCCCTGCTTGCACGAGATGTCGAAATTGGCCAAACCCACGCCGCTTGCCAGGAACTTGGGAGCCGCCACGGTGCCGACATCGTCGGTCGCGATCGTGCCCATGTTCACGTTGATCGTGCCGGCATCACCCGTCGCCGAGCTGAGCTTGCAGGTGTCATTGACGATCTTGCCCTGGAAGTTGATCACGCCGTCGACGGTATCGGCCATCGCGGCGGAAGATAGTGCCGCCATCGCGGCGCCGGCGAGAATCAGTTTTGCTTTCATCGATTGACCCAAGTTGTGTAAAGCCCCGGACAAGAACCGGGACCTCGGTTGACATGCAAGGCTTCGCGTTTCCGCAAACCATTCATTTGCCCTACAAAGGCCGCTGCAGTATCTCAACCGGGATAACCCGAGGCCAATGGGAATGGGCCTAAAAGCAGGGCTTGTCCGATGGGTACGACGCCTTGAATGCGTGTCGTTCTATTCCATGGCTGATCCCACGCATTGGCGCGGCCGCCGTCCGAATGCGGACGCGCACCCACGATGTCGAGTCGCGAGCGGAGCGCGCCTCGACGAGCCGACAACATCACGCCGACGCCCCTTTTTCGGCAGACGGCACGCCGCGCGCACCGACAGGCATCGCTCGCATCGAATGCCTGGCGAAATGCGATAGACTCGTCGCGTCCCGACAACCGGCGTCGCTCGCCTCCGCCTTACCGCATTGATGCGCTATTCGGTCGAAATCAGAAAGTTCTTCTACAGCCAGTACTTTTTCGGCGGCCTGCGGATCGCGGTCGGCGTATCGCTGCCGGCCGTGCTGTTCCTGATCGTGTTTCACAACCGGGAGCTCGGCTTCACGATCTCGACCGGCGCGCTCGGCGCATGCGTCGTCGACATGCCGGGCCCGCTGAAGTACAAGCACAACGAAATGCTCGCGTGCAGCGTGATCGGCTTCCTGGCCGCGCTCGCGACCGGCCTCGCCACGCCGAACATCTTCGCGCTGTGGCTGACGATCGTGCCGCTCACGTTCGTGCTGTCGCTGATCGTCGTCTACGGCAATCGCTGGCCGCAGATCAGCTTCGCGACGCTGTTCATGATGGTGATGACGCTCGAGGAAAAGTTCACGCCGCTGCAAGCGTTCGTCAATGCCGGCTGGATTCTCGCGGGCGGCCTCTGGTACACGTACTGGGCGACGCTCGTGTCGCAATGGCAGGCGCGCCGGATCGAACAGCAGGCGCTCGCCGAAAGCCTGTTCGCATGCGCCGACTACCTGCTCGCGCGTGCGCAGTTCTACGATCTCGATGCCGATCTCGACGAGTGCTATCGCAATCTCGTCGCCAAGCAGATCACCGCGGTCGAAACGCAGGAAACCGCACGCGACATCGTGCTGCGCAACCTGCCGAAGCTGCGCCGCGGCAAGCTCGACCCCGGCCGCACGACGATGTACAACCTCTTCATCAACAGCGTCGACCTGCACGAGCTGTTCGTCGGCGCGCACACCGACTACCCGCTCGTGCGCAACACGTTCGGCGGCTCCGACCTGATCATTTTCTATCGCGACCTGATCCGCAAGGCGGCCCGCGACCTCGAGGAAATCGGTCTCGCGGTGCTCGAGAACCGCGCGCCGCATTCGCGGATCAGCGTGAAGGCCGAACTGCGCGCGATCGAGTACGAGATCGAGCTGATGCGCAAGAAGAACTTCCCGGCCACCAACGCGGAAGCCTACGCAGCCGTGCTCGCGACGTTCCGGCGCATCTGGAGCGCGACGCGCCTGATCGACCGGATGCGCCGCAACCTGTCGGGCCATGCCAACCCGCAGCAGACCGAACTGAAGATCGACAAGGCGCTCACGCGCTTCCTGCAGCGCCGCCGGATGTCGCCGATGCTGATCTTCTCGAACCTGAACATGCGCTCGCCGAGCTTTCGCCACGCGCTGCGCGTGACGATCGCGGTCGCGGTCGGCTTCTGGCTCGGCCGGCTGCTGCCGCTCACGAACGCCTACTGGATCGTGATGACGACCATCATCATCCTGAAGCCCGGCTACTCGCTCACCAAGCAGCGCAACGCGCAGCGTATCGTCGGCACGTTGATCGGCTGCGCGGCGAGCATTGCGCTGATCTATACGGTCAAGGAGCCGCACCTGCTGATCGCGATCATGTTCGGATCGATGGTGATGAGCTACAGCCTGCTGCTGTTCAATTACGCGGCGAGCGTCGTGTTCACGTCGTCTTACGTGCTGCTGATGTTCCATCTGCTCGCGCCGGGCAGCATGCGGATCATCGGCGAGCGAGCGATCGACACGGTGGTCGGCTGCATGATCGCGATCGCAGCGAGCCGCCTGTTCCCGTACTGGGAATACCGGCTGATGGGCAAGCTCGTCACCGACATGCTGACCTCGACCCGCAAGTATTTCGAGGCCGTGTGGCGCGCCGGGCGCGGCGCGTCGCCGCCGCCCGTGCCTGCCGCCGACGGCGCGGCGGTCGTGCCGGTCGTCGCCGCGGCAATCGAGACGCCGGCCACAACCCTCGACGACGACTACCGCTACCGCCTCGCGCGCAAGGACGTGCACATCGCGTTCGCGAACCTCGGCCAGGCGTTCCAGCGAATGATGATCGAGCCGAAGGCGCACCAGCGCTTCGTGCCGGAGCTGAACGACCTGCTCGTGCAGACGCACGTGCTCGGTGCCCAGATCACCGCCGCCGCGCCGCTGATCCGCAGCGCGTGCGCGGCCGACGGGAACATCGTCCACGACGATGCGCTGCGCCGCGGCCTGTCCGCCGTGCTCGAGAACCTCGAGAAGGCGGAAGCCGGCGAGCCGCCCCCGGCCGACCAGCTCGACGCGACGAAGCAGATCACCCGCGACCTCGACGCGATGGTCGTGTCCGCGGAAAAATCCGACGCGGTGGGCGCCGAGCTCACGCACGACCTGAAGGTGCTCGCGCACCAGTGCAAGCAGATGCTCGCGTCGTCGCTGCTGATCCGCAAGGACGCGAGCGTCATCCGCCTCCCCGCATGACGCCGTAACGCCGTTCCGCTACCGGCCGCCCGCGCACGCAAGCGGGCCGGCCGGCAGCGCTCCCCACTCCCGCAATACCCTCCCGAAGCATGACCCACACGCCCCATACGGCCCACGCGTCCGCCGCGCGACGGCCCCACTTCCGATTGCGCCGGTTGCGCCAGTCAGGGAATACCCGATTCCTGTCGCATGCTCCGGCTTGTTATCATTCCGACATCCTCAAGTTGTATATACAACTTGAGCCAACCGGGCCGGCCCCGTTCGCCCGGTCCGTCGCATAACGATATCGGAGACTCGATGAAGAACTTGCAGCGCCATCTGAGCGCGCGGCACATCCGCTTTCTCGCGCTGGGCTCGGCGATCGGCACCGGCCTGTTCTACGGCTCGGCGTCCGCGATCCAGCTCGCGGGCCCGGCGGTAATCCTGGCCTATATCCTGGGCGGCGCGGCTGTCTACATGGTGATGCGCGCGCTCGGCGAGATGGCCGTGCGCGAGCCCGTCGCCGGCTCGTTCGGCCACTATGCAACCGAAAACCTCGGCCCGTTCGCGGGCTTCGTCACCGGCTGGACCTACACGCTCGAAATGGTGATCGTCGCGATCGCCGACATCACGGCATTCGGCATCTACATGGGCTTCTGGTTTCCGGATGTCCCTCAATGGATCTGGGTGCTCGGCGTCGTCGCGGTCATCTGCGGGCTGAACCTGTGCCATGTGAAGGTGTTCGGCGAGCTCGAGTTCTGGCTGTCGATCATCAAGGTCGGCGCGATCGTCGCGATGATCGGCGGCGGCGTCGCGATCCTGCTGACCGGCATGCATCTCGGCCATTCGGCCGACGTGCCGACGTTCGCGAACCTGTGGAACCATGGCGGCTTCTTCCCGAACGGGATCGGCGGGCTGATCGCGTCGCTGTCGGTCGTGATCTTCGCGTACGGCGGCATCGAGGTGATCGGGATGAGCGCCGGCGAGGCGAAGGATCCGGAACGCGTGATTCCGCGCGCGATCAACGCAGTGCCCGCGCGCATCCTGTTGTTCTACGTGCTGACGATGATCGTGCTGATGTCGATCAGCCCGTGGACCGGCGTCGGCAGCGACGGCAGTCCGTTCGTGCAGATCTTCTCGGCGCTCGGCGTGAAGTCGGCCGCGACCATTCTCAACCTCGTGGTGATCAGCGCGGCGATCTCCGCGATCAACAGCGACATCTTCGGCGCGGGCCGGATGATGTTCGGGATGGCCCGGCAGGGCCAGGCGCCGCGCGTGCTGATGGCAACGTCACGGCACGGCGTGCCGTGGGTCACGGTGCTCGTAATGGCCGGCGCGCTGCTGATCGGCGTGCTGCTCAACTACCTGATGCCGAAGGACGTGTTCCTGGTGGTCGCGGCGATCGCGACGTTCGCGACCGTGTGGGTGTGGCTGATGATCCTGCTGTCGCAGGTCGCGATGCGCCGTCGCCTGTCGAGCGCGGAAATCGCGGCGCTGAAGTTCAAGGTGCCGCTGTGGCCCGTCGCACCCGCGCTGACGATCGCGTTCATGGCTTTCGTGATCGTGATGCTCGGCTGGTTCGAAGATACGCGCGTCGCGCTCTACGTCGGTGCGGCATGGCTCGTTCTGCTCGCGCTCGTGTTCTACGCACGAATCCGCCCGAAATTCGCGCCTGCGTCACGTTGACGCACGGTTGACCTTCCGCGCGGCACGCCGGCTTCGGCGCCCGCATCTGTCCCGGCGCGACGCCTCGCGCCGCCCACCGCTTCCACTCTTCCTGCCGTTCCTGCGCATCGCTGGCGGCCCGACCGGGCCGCGCAGCGATCAAGCGCATCCGCGCCGGCGTCAGTGCGAAGCGGCGCTCGCGGCCTCGGCCGGATGAGCCTCGTCGTACTCGTGCTTCTGCGAGATCGCGTTATACAGGATCGTCCCGATCACGAGCAGCACGGCCACGACGATCAGGATGCTCACGTTGCGGACAGGGTTCTTCTTGCGCTGATCGTTCATGGTCGGGACGGCTCCGTCGATTTCGTTGAAGCGGGCATTCTACGCGCTTGCGGCCGCGCTGCGACGCCCCGGTAGCGCACCCGCCTCACACCTTCCTTCCCGCCTTCCAGAACCTTTCATTTGATAATCATTCCCATTTCGAACTAGAATCCGAAATCTTTCGTTTTGTAATGTTTCGGGTTGCTCGGGCGGCAGGCACACCCCGGAACGCTTCTTCGTCCGCCTGCCTCATCGGAGTCTCCATGTCGAATCCGCGCACCCGCCTGCTGCCGCTCGCCGGCGCCCTCGCCCTTGCCGCCGCCGCATTTGCGCCTCTGGCCCACGCGGCCGAGGAAGTGAGCCTGTACACCACCCGCGAACCGAAGCTGATCCAGCCGCTGATCGACGCGTTCACGAAACAGAGCGGCGTCAAGGTCAACACCGTGTTCGTGAAGGACGGCCTGCTCGAGCGCGTGAAGGCGGAAGGCGCGCAGTCGCCGGCCGACGTGCTGATGACGGTCGACATCGGCAACCTGCTCGACCTGGTCGACGGCGGGCTCGCGCAGCCGGTGCGCTCGAAGGTGCTCGACGATGCGATTCCCGCGAACCTGCGCGGCGCGCAGGGCGACTGGTACGCGCTGTCGCTACGCGATCGCGTGCTGTACGTGGAGAAGGACCTGAAGGTCGACGCGTTCCGCTACGAGGATCTCGCCGATCCGAAATGGAAGGGCAAGGTCTGCATCCGCTCGGGGCAGCATCCGTACAACACGGCACTCGTCGCGGCGATGATCGCGCACGACGGCGAAGCCGCGACCGAAAAGTGGCTGCGGGGCGTGAAGGCGAACCTCGCCCGCAAGGCGACGGGCGGCGACCGCGACGTCGCGCGCGACATCCTCGGCGGCATCTGCGACGTCGGTCTTGCCAACGCGTACTACGTCGGTCACATGAAGAACGCGGAGCCGGGCACCGATGCGCGCAAGTGGGGCGACGCGATCAAGGTCGTGCGGCCGACGTTCGCAAACGCGAAGAGCGGCGGCACGCACGTGAACATCAGCGGCGCGACGGTCGCGAAGCACGCGCCGCACAAGGCCAACGCGGTGAAGCTGCTCGAGTACCTCGTGTCGCCGGAAGCGCAGGCGCTGTATGCGCAGGCGAACTACGAATATCCGGTGCGCGCGAACGTGAAGCTCGATCCGGTGATCGCGAGCTTCGGCACGCTGAAGGTCGACCCGCTGCCGCTGACCGACATCGCGAAGCACCGCAAGGCGGCCAGCCAGCTCGTCGACAAGGTCGGCTTTGACAACTGACGCAACGTTCGTCCGCGCGCGCCGCCGGCCGCTCCGTTCGCGCGCGGGCGGCCTCTGGCTGGGCGCGGCCGTCGCGATCGCCGCGGCGGTCGCGGCGCCGCTCGCGGTGCTGGTCGCCGCCGCGTTCGGCGCCGATCTCGCGCACTGGAAGCATCTCGCCGAATTCGTGCTGCCGCAGGCGCTCGTCAACACGTTGCTGTTGCTCGCGGGTGTCGGCGCGATCGTCACGGTGGTCGGCACCGGCTGCGCGTGGCTCGTCACCGCGTACGACTTTCCCGGCCGCCGGATGCTGACCTGGGCGCTGCTGCTGCCGCTCGCGGTGCCCACCTATATCGTCGCGTTCGCCTATCTCGATCTGCTCCACCCGATCGGCCCCGTGCAGGGCGCGATCCGCTGGCTGCTCGGCTTCGACAGCCCGCGCCAGTTCCGTCTGCCGGACCTGCGTTCGCTGCCCGGTGCGATCTTCGTGCTCGGCTTCGTGCTGTATCCGTACGTGTACCTGAGCACGCGCGCGATGTTCGTCACGCAGTCCGCGAGTCTGCTAGAAGCCGCGCGCACGCTCGGCGCGGGACGCATCGCGACGTTCTGGCGCGTCGTCGTGCCGCTCGCGCGGCCCGCGATCGCGGTCGGCGTGAGCCTTGCGCTGCTCGAAACGCTGAACGACATCGGCGCATCGGAATTCCTCGGCGTGCAGACGCTGACCGTGTCGGTCTACACGACGTGGATCACGCGCTCCGATCTTGCCGGCGCCGCGCAGATCGCGCTCGCGATGCTCGCGATCGTGGTCGGCACGATCATGCTCGAACGCTACGGACGCCGCCGCCAGCGCTACGCGCACGGCAGGCGCATGCGTCCGGTCGCACCGCGCAAGCTGACGGGTGCGGCCGCGTGGAGCGCCGCCGCGCTCGGCTGGCTGCCGGTGCTGCTCGGCTTCGGCGCCCCGGCCGCATACCTCGCGGTCGAGACCGGCAAGCGGCTGCATCTCGTTGGCGGCGTATCCGCGCAATTGATGACCGGGCTCGCGAACACGCTGACGATTGCCGCCGCCGCAACCGTCGCGACGCTCGCATGCGGGCTCGTCGTCGCGTGGGCGGCGCGCGCGCAGCGCGACAGCGCGCGCGCGGGCCCGGCCCGCGTGTGCGCGCGAATCGCGAGCCTCGGCTACGCGGTGCCGGGCACCGTGCTCGCGATCGGCCTGCTGATCCCGTTCGCGACGGCCGATCGGCTGCTCGGCGCGGCGCTCGGCCGTGACGGGCTGCTGCTGATGGGATCGGCGGCTGCGCTCGTCATCGCGTACACCGTACGCTTTCTCGCGATCTCGGCCGGCAGCATCGAAGCCGGCCTCGCGCGCATTCCGCCGTCGCTCGAACATGCCGCGCGCTCGCTCGGCGAGACGGCCGGCGGCACGTTGCGGCGCGTGCACCTGCCGCTGCTGCGGCCCGCACTCACGACGAGCGCACTGCTCGTCTTCGTCGACGCGATGAAGGAGCTGCCGGCGACGCTGCTGCTGCGCCCGCTGAATTTCGACACGCTCGCGACCTGGCTGTATGCGGAGGCCGCGCGTGGCACCTATGAGGAAGGCGCGGTCGCCGCGCTCGCGATCGTGCTGGCCGGGCTCGTGCCCGTGATCCTGCTCGCGCGCACCCGTCACAAGATCGGAGCCTGACATCGTGAACCTGCTCGAACTCGACGACCTCTGCGTCGCCTACGACACGCCGCACGGCCGCCGCACGGTGGTCGACGGGCTGAGCCTCGCGCTGCCGCGCGGCGACATCGGCTGTCTGCTCGGCGCATCGGGCTGCGGCAAGACCACCGTGCTGCGCGCGATCGCGGGCTTCGAGCCCGTGCGCATGGGACGCATCGTGCTGGACGGCACGCCCGTCGCGGCGCCGTCGCTCGACGTCCCGCCCGAGCGGCGACGCATCGGGATGATGTTCCAGGACTATGCGCTGTTCCCGCACCTGAGTGCGGCCGAGAACGTGGCGTTCGGCCTGCGGCGCATGCCGAAGGCCGAGCGGCGCGCGCGCGTCGCGGACATGCTCGAGCTCGTCGGGCTCGCCGCTTCCGGCAGCGCGTATCCGCACGAACTGTCGGGTGGCCAGCAGCAGCGCGTCGCCCTCGCGCGCGCGCTCGCCCCGTCGCCCGAGCTGCTGCTGCTCGACGAGCCGTTCTCGAATCTCGACGTCGATACGCGCGAGCGGCTCGCGTTCGAGCTGCGCGACATCCTGAAGCGCACGGGTCACACCGCGATCCTCGTCACGCACAACCAGGCGGAAGCGTTCGCGATCGCCGACCGGATCGGCGTGATGAAGGATGGCCGGCTCGCGCAATGGGACACGCCGTACGCGCTGCACCACCATCCGGCCAGCCCGTTCGTCGCGGAGTTCGTGCGCCGCGACGCGCTTGCGGACGAACGCGCACGCGCGCTGTCACGCGGCCGCTGAGCGGGCGACAGCGGCGCGTTTCGGCGGCGCGCACACGTAACGCCCGTGCGCACCGACGCGATCCGTTGCCGCCCCGCGCGCTATGCCGGCTCGGACAGATCGCGCACCGGCAGCGCGGTCGAATACTTGATCTGCTCCATCGCGAACGACGAGCTCACGTCGAACAGCGGCACCGCGCGGATCAGTTGCTTGTACACGCGATCGTAATCGTCAATGCCGGCCACCACGACCCGCAGCAGATAGTCGGTCTCGCCGCTCATCCGGTAGACCTCGACGACTTCCGGCATGTCGCGCACGACCTGCGTGAAGCGCTGAGCCCATTCCTCGGTGTGCTGGTTCGTGCGAATCGCGACGAACACCGTCGTGCCGACACCGAGCTTGCGCGGGTCGCACAACGCGACCTGCGCACGGATCGCGCCGGTTTCCTTGAGCCGCTGCACGCGCTTCCAGCAGGGCGTCTGCGACAGGTTCACGCGCTGCGCGAGTTCCGCGATCGGCAATGTGGCATCTGCCTGCAACAACTCAAGCAGTTTGCGATCGATGGCATCCATTTACACAGTCCCTCGTAGATAGAAATTTTTTCTATGCATCCTGCATGACGGGGAACAATATGGAAACCGCTGCGCGGCGTCGACCGGGATAAATACCAATCAGGCCGGGAAGCATCCGCGTCACGCGCGATCCCGTGTGCAGCGGCCCATCGATCATCGGCACACCAGACGAAACAGGCGATTCCACCCGTCGAGGTGGAATCGCCTGAAGTCATTGCGGCTGCGCAGCCTGCTAGGCGCTCATGGCAAATGCGCGCCGCCTTGCCGTGAGATCGCTCAATACGCGACCGTTGCGATCTCGCGCACGAAGCTGTGTTGCTCGAGCGCATCGACGAACGCGACCGCGTAGTCTTCCGCCGAGATCCTGCTGTTGCCCTCTGCGTCCACGATCAGCTTGCCCGTGCCCGTGCGGAACGTGCCCGTGCGCTCGCCCGGCGCGATCAGGGCTGCCGGCGCGAAGAACGTCCAGTCGAGATCGCCGACCGTTTTCAGAAAATCGAGCGCATCGCGATGCGCAAGCGCGACTGCCTTGTACGCGTCCGGGAAACCTTCGGTGTCGACCAGTTGCTTGCCCGGCGCGACTTCGAGCGAACCGGCGCCCCCCACCACCACGAGCCGCTTCAGGCCGGCCTTGCGCGTGCTTTCCACCAGCGCCTTCGCCGCGGCGGCGATCTTCGCGGGTTCGTCCTGCTTCTGGCTGTATGCGCTCGCGACGACGTCGTGGCCCGGCAGCGCGGCCGCGATGCTGGCCGCATCGAACAGGTCGGCCGCCTTCGCGGTGATGCCGTCGCCCGCCGCGCCCGGATGGCGCGACAGCGCGGTCACGCGATGGCCGCGACGCACGGCCTCCGCGGCGATGCGCGAGCCGATCATTCCGGTGGCGCCGAACAGTGCGATGTTCAAGGTACGTTGCGTCATGTCGATTCTCCAGAAATAAAAGTAACTGCAGCAATTACATATAAAGCCGAAAAAAAACGGAGCAACACTCCGTCGTGCCGGTCGCCGCGCGTGCGCGTCACCCGGCCTCCTGCCCTGCATCAGCCGTTGCCCGCGATCACCGGCAGGTGCTTCCCGCAGGCCTGCTGCGCTGCTCCGATTCGAGCACGTCGGCCGTGACGTCCGCAAGCGTGCGGGTGGCAAGCGATGCTTCCATCGCGCGCTGCGCGTCGCCGATATAGTCGATCAGCACGCCCTGAATGTGCCGCCCGACGAGACACGCGGGATTCGGCGCCTCGCGATGCAGCGCGAACAGTTGCGCATCATCGACCGCGCGATACACGTCGAGCAACGTGATCTCTCCCGGCTCGCGTGCCAGCAGCGCGCCGCCGCCCGCGCCGAGCTGCGACGTGGTCAGCCCCGCGGCCGCCAGCATCGACAGCAGACGGCGAATCAGCGCCGGATTCGTGTTCACGCTACCCGCGATGATGTCGGACGACAGCGGAGCACCTTCCTGCATCGACAGCAAGGCAAGCACATGAACGGCAAACGCGAACCGGCTGCTGGTATTCATTTCTTACTCGCTCGGTGACGCCGGCCCGAGCGGCAGCCGGCGACAATGTGTACGCACTATAGTTACATTTCACGGATTCCGCAAGGGCCCCTTACTCGCCGCTGGCCGGCTTCGCACCCGACGCGTTCTGCTGACTCCACTGCTGGAGCTTCTTGCCGGCCTCCGCCATTTTCGCGCCCGCTTCCGATGCCGCGTGTGCGACGACGGCGGAAGCGGCCGCATCGATCTGCGCCTGCGCGGCGGATGCAAGGCCGCTCGCGGACAGCGGCGGCACGGCCGAGGCCGCGCTCGCGATGCCGGCCTTCGCGGCATTGATCTGCTGGTTGACGGTGCTCGCCACCTGGTCGAGCGCCTTGGCCGCGTTGTTCGCGGCATCGGCGGCCGCGCTGGCGGCCGTATCGGGTTGCGTGGCCGGCGAGCCGGACTTCTCGCAGCCTGCGAGCAACAGCGCCGCACCGACGGCCGCGGCCGCCAGCACGGACCCGGGCACGCGACGCGCCAGCCAAGTCTTCATCTTCATCAGCGATCTCCGGCCGTGCTCCGCACGGCCTGAATGGTTGGACCAGCGTCGATGATACCGCCTGTGGAACAGGGCCAATGACGACGCGTGATTAAAAATGCCTTTCAATTTCAGATTTGTCTGATTCAATCGCCGGCGTGCCGAGACTAAAGTAGCCAGGCTTCAATCCGCTCCGTCTGCTTTCCGTTTCTTCATGGCTTTCCTCGTCGACTGGTTCATCGCGCTGGCTGCCGCGCTGGCCGCCATCCTGTTCCTGTGCCTTCGCTCACCGTCCGCGTCGCGCCTGCGTGCCGCCGGGCGCCCGCGCCGCGTGGCGTGCGCCCGCCTGCTCGCTCAGGCGGTGATCGGCTTCTGGACGGCGGCGCTGATCGTCGCGCAAGGCATCTTGGGCCCCGACGGCGACGGCCAGTCGCACGTGAGCTTCGCGGCGCTCGCATTCGCCGCTCTCGGGCTCACCACCGTCGCCGCCTACTGGTGCGCCTGCGCACTGCGGCTGCGGCGCTCGCGCGTGCTGTTCGCTCACCGCTGACGCGCCAGGCCGGTGCATCACGGCGCACCACGCTGCGCATTGCACGCACCAGCTGCGCTCGCATCGCACCACGTGCGTGCACCGACTCCGCCCCAGGCCCACATGCGGCCTGCCCCGCTACCGTGCACGCATCGCCGGGAAGCCGCGTCGCACGGCGCTCCGCACCACTTGCACGCACTCGTTCACCAAGTTGGCTCGATATTTGCGTTCCTTGCCCGTTTTTTGCGCAAGGAAGCCACGGCATGGATGGTCTGAAATCCGGCGTCGACACACTGTTCCTGTTGATCGGCGCCGTCATGGTGCTCGCGATGCACGCGGGCTTCGCATTTCTCGAGCTCGGCACGGTTCGCAAGAAGAACCAGGTCAACGCGCTCGTGAAGATTCTGGTCGACTTCTCGGTGTCGACGCTCGCGTACTTCTTCATCGGCTACACGATCGCGTACGGCGTCGAGTTCTTCGACGACATCGGCACGCTGTCGCAGCACAGCGGCTATGCACTCGTGCGCTTCTTCTTCCTGCTGACGTTCGCGGCGGCCATTCCCGCGATCGTGTCCGGCGGCATCGCCGAACGCGCGAAATTCAATCCTCAGCTCGTCGCGACGCTGATCATCGTCGGCTTCATCTATCCGTTCTTCGAAGGAATCGCATGGAATGAACGCTTCGGCGTGCAGGGCTGGCTCACGCATGCGTTCGGCGCGCCGTTCCACGATTTCGCGGGCTCGGTCGTCGTGCACGCGTTCGGCGGCTGGGTCGCGCTGCCGGCCGTGCTGCTGCTCGGCGCACGCCACGGCCGCTATGCGAAGGACGGCCGGATCGCCGCGCACCCGCCGTCGAACATCCCGTTCCTCGCACTCGGCGCGTGGGTGCTCGCGGTCGGCTGGTTCGGCTTCAACGTGATGAGCGCGCAGACGCTCGACAAGGTCAGCGGCCTGGTCGCCGTGAACTCGCTGATGGCGATGGTCGGCGGCACGCTCGCCGCGTGGATGGCCGGCCGCAACGATCCGGGCTTCACGTACAACGGCCCGCTCGCGGGCCTCGTCGCGGTCTGCGCGGGTTCCGACGTAATGCACCCGATCGGTGCGCTCGTCACCGGCGCGGCAGCCGGCGCGTTGTTCGTCGCGATGTTCACCTGCGTGCAGAACAAGTGGCGCATCGACGACGTGCTCGGCGTGTGGCCGCTGCACGGGATGTGCGGCGCGCTCGGCGGCATCGCGGCCGGCGTGTTCGGGCAACCCGCATTCGGCGGCCTCGGCGGCGTGTCGTTCGTGTCGCAACTCATCGGCACGCTCGGCGGCATCGTAATCGCCACCACCGGCGGCACGCTCGTGTACGGCGCGCTGAAGGCGACCGTCGGCCTGCGCCTCGAGCGCGAAGCCGAATTCGACGGCGCCGATCTGTCGATCCACCGCATCTCGGCGACGCCCGAGCGCGACTGAGCGCGAATACGCGTCCGACCGGCGTCCGGCAGCCCGCCTGACGGACGCCCGACGCATCATTACGTTTTCAATTCAAAAAACTTTCATCGAGCGTCCCTACACTTCGGTCCAGTTTTCAACTCGCCTTCGCATTGCTTGCTGATCGCCTGCTTCGCGAAAGGCCATTCTTCCAACATTCGAAACTGGACTCCACATGCCCGCGTTGCCCAATGCTTCCCGTCGTCAGGCCCTGAAGATCCTCGCCGGCGCGCCCATGCTGCCCCTCTCCGGCCTCGCGCTGCCGGCCTTGCTGACGGGCTGCGGCGGCGACGACAATCCGGCGGCGACGCCGGCCGCCGCGTACACGTCGGCGGCGTTCTCGGCAATGGCCGCGCCCACGCTCGACAACGCGGCCGCGATGGCCACGACGACGGTCGGCTCGACGCTGTCGGTGTCGTTCTCGGACGGCTCGTCGCGCAACTTCAAGCTCGCGTACCGGCCGTTCTTCGTGACGGGTGACATGATGCCGGACGGCAAGGGCGGCACGACGCTCGCGGGCGGCTACTACGACATCAACAACCAGCCGATCATCGACCGCTCGGTGGCGGGCAAGGAGCGCCAGTTCTATTCGGACTGCCCGGACGGCAGTTCGCTGCTGACGCTGAAGAATGCGAACGTGGCCGGCGTGAAGGGCAACACGGTGTTCGCGGTCGTGCAGTTCGAATACACGACGCGCGACCAGGCGAGCGCATCGCAGTACGGCCAGCTGCCGTCGCCGATCGCGGTGATCACGCTCGACCAGGACCCGTCCAGCGGCGCGCTGAAGGTCGTCAAGTATCACAACGTCGATACGTCGAAGGCGCACGGCCTGTGGATCACGTGCGGCGCGAGCCTGTCGCCGTGGGGCACGCACCTGTCGAGCGAGGAGTACGAGCCGGACGCGACCAAGGCCGCGACCGACGCGCAGTTCAAGGCATTCAGCCGGAACACGTTCGGCGACGAGACGAAGGCGAACCCCTATCACTACGGCCACCTGCCCGAGATCACGGTGAACCCCGACGGCACCGGCTCGGTGAAGAAGCACTACTGCCTCGGCCGCATCTCGCACGAGCTGATCCAGGTGATGCCGGACCAGCGCACGGTGATGATGGGCGACGACGCCACCAACGGCGGCCTGTTCATGTTCGTCGCCGACAAGGCCGCCGATCTGTCCGCCGGGACGCTGTACGTCGCGAAGTGGGCGCAGACGTCGTCCGCCGGCGCGGGCAGCGCGACGCTCACGTGGATCAGGATCGGCCACGCGACGAGCAGCGAGATCGAGACGCTCGCGAACACGCTGAAGGCGTCGGACATCATGGACCTGACGACGACCGATCCGAACGACGCGAGCTACGCGAAGATCCATTTCGGCGGGAAGTTCAACTGGATGCGCGTGAAGCCCGGGATGGAAAAGGCGGCCGCGTTCCTCGAAACGCACCGCTACGCGGCGCTGATCGGCGGCAGCATGGCGTTCACGAAGCTCGAAGGCACGACGGTCAACGCGAAGGACAAGATCGTCTACACGGCGATGTCGCGGATCGAGACGTCGATGGTCCGGGGCAATGCGGTGTCGCGCGACGTCGCGGTGGACAAGAAGATCGCCGCGGGCGCCGTCTACGCGCTGAACCTGAAGGCCGGCCAGCGCGACACGTCGGGCGGCGCGATCGACAGCGAGTGGGTACCGGTCGACATGGGCGCGCCGGCCGCGCTCGTCGGCGAGGACCTCGCAGCGGCCGATGCGCTCGGCAACCTCGCGAACCCGGACAAGATCGCGAACCCCGACAACCTGAAGTTCTCCGAGAAGCTGCGCACGCTCTTCATCGGCGAAGACTCGGGCATGCACGTGAACAACTTCCTGTGGGCGTACAACGTCGACACGAAGTCGCTCGTACGCGTGCTGTCGTGCCCGGCCGGCGCAGAATCGACGGGCCTGCACGCGGTCGACGAGATCAACGGCTGGACCTACATCATGAGCAACTTCCAGCACGCGGGCGACTGGGAGTCTCCGCTGCACGACAAGGTCAAGCCGACGCTCGATCCGCTCGTGCGCGCGAACTTCAAGGACCGCTTCGGCGCGAGTGTCGGCTACCTGACGGCCGAGCCGACCAGCATCAAGCTCGCGAAGGCCTGAGCGCTCCGGCCAGGCGCCTCTGACCGGGCGCCCCCTTCTTCTTCACGTTTCATTCGTCGGCGCTCCACGCCGGTTTACGCGCGATGCCCAATCCGGGCATCGCGCTTTTTTTTGCGCGCGCCGCACGCACGCAGGCACGCACGAGCCCGGTCGAACGGGCGATTTCAGCGATCGGGGGATAATACGGACCTGATGCGTCCGGCGGGCGGGCAAAAAAAAGCGCCACGGAGACCGTGGCGCTAAAAAAGTTCTAGCCATTCCGAGGGCCGTGCTAGAACCTGAGAGACTGCGCGAAACACCGTTGCCGGTTAAACTCCTGAAACGATGTTTCGAAAACGTGAGACATTCTTTCCGTTTCCGCCCGACAAGTCAAGCGGTATTTGCACCGGTTTGTTCGCTTCCCGGCAATGCTGATTTGAGCACATTCCTAATAAACCAAGGGTGAACCCGTAAAATCTCATCCGATGAACGATTCACCCATGGAACATGCATCTTTTGACAATCATCCTACAATACCAACAAAATTGAAATCGAGTTTCGGAAATAGAGAGAATCCCTCGTGTCGACACCTGTAACGCCTCCCGCGCCCCGAGACCGCGAATCGTCGCCGGACGAGATCACCGCGCTCGCGCGCGGCCTCGCCGTGCTGCGGCGCATCGCGGCCGCCGACGCCCCGGTCAGCAACCGCGAACTCACCGAATTGACGGGCATCCCGAAGCCGACCGTCTCGCGCATCACTGCGACGCTCGTCAGCGCCGGCTTCCTGTTCCAGTTGCCCGACAGCGAGCGCTTCGTGCTGACCGCGTCGGTGCTGGAGCTGAGCCACGGCTTCCTGCGCAACTTCGACATCCGCGCGCGCTCGCGGCCGTTCATGATCGAACTCGCCGAGCGCACGTCGCTGTCGGTGCACCTCGCGGTGCGCGACCGCCTCGACATGGTCGCGATCGACGTGATCCGGCCGCGCTCGGCCGTGCTCGTCACGCGTCTCGAGATCGGCTCGCGGATGGACATCGCGCGCACCGCCGTCGGCCGCGCGTATCTCGCGGCACTGGAGGACGACGAGCGCCGCGTGCTGCTCGACGCGCTGCGCGCGACGGCCGGCGACGACTGGCCGCACGTATCGGCGCGCCTGAACCCCGGTGTCGAGGACGCGATGCGCACGGGCCATGCGATCGCGATCGGCGAATGGCGCGAAGGCCTGAACGCGGTCGCGGCCGGTTTCGTCGGCCCGTCGGGCCAGCGCTATTCGGTGAATTGCGGCGGCGCATCCAGCCAGTGCCCGCCCGAATGGCTACAGGAACACGTGGTGCCCGCGCTGCACGAATGCATCGCGAAAATCACCCGCGAAATCGGCGGCGCGCCCGCCCGGCGCAGCGCCGCGTAATCGGTCCGTCATCGTCCTGTCGCCTTCTGTAACGACCGTAACCCGTTGAAAGATAGACGACTGGACTGTAACGGGGACGGGACGTAGGATCATGCCCATCGTCGCGCCGCATTCGCGGCGCGCACCGCTCTTTTCTTTTCCCGCGCGGACCGGAAGGGCCCGAGCCGAGCCGACCCTCCGGCACCGCAAGCCCACGCGCCGCCCGAAGCCCGTCTCCCGGCCCGCCGCGCCGTCTTCCTGACAGAACACGATGGACAACCAACAAAAGCCCACGCCCCCTTCGAAGGACCCCGCCTCCCCCGCCGCGCGCCGCCCGCGCCGCACGCTGGCGATCGGGACGCTCGCGGTCGTCGTCATCGGCGGCCTGCTGTGGTGGCACCCGTGGAACCGTACGCAGGCGGACGCGCCGGCAGCAGGCAACGCGGCCTCCGGCGCGAGCGCCGGCGGCGGTGGCGGGCACCGCGGCCGCGGCGGCCCCGCCGCCATGGCGAACGTTCCGCAACCCGTATCGGTCGCGACCGCGACGCAGGGCGAGATGCCGATCGTGCTGTCCGCGCTCGGCACCGTGACGCCGCTCGCGAACGTGACGGTCAAGACGCAGTTGTCGGGTTATCTGCAGTCCGTCGCGTTCCAGGAAGGCCAGATCGTCAAGAAAGGCGACCTGCTCGCGCAGGTCGACCCGCGCCCGTATCAGGTCGCGCTCGAGAACGCCGAAGGCACGCACGCGCGCGACTCGGCGCTGCTCGCGACGGCCCGCATCGACCTGAAGCGCTACCAGACGCTACTGTCGCAGGACTCGATCGCGTCGCAGACGGTCGACACCCAGGCGTCGCTCGTCAAGCAATACGAAGGAACGGTGAAGACCGACCAGGCAGCGATCGACTCCGCGA
The DNA here is from genome assembly GCF_053427845.1 of Burkholderia sp. AW49-1. Classification (NCBI taxonomy): domain Bacteria; kingdom Pseudomonadati; phylum Pseudomonadota; class Betaproteobacteria; order Burkholderiales; family Burkholderiaceae; genus Burkholderia; species Burkholderia sp. AW49-1. Next base: position 86,217 of record NZ_JBSAXF010000016.1, read on the forward strand.
AGCTCAACCTCACGTACGCGCGCATCACGGCGCCGGTGTCGGGCCGCGTCGGCCTGCGCCAGGTCGACCCCGGCAACTACGTGACGCCGGGCGACACGAACGGGATCGTCGTGATCACGCAGCTGCAGCCGATGAGCGTGATCTTCACGACCTCGGAGGACAACCTGCCGCAGATCGTCAAGCAGGTGAACGCGGGCCATAAACTGTCGGTCACCGCATACAACCGCAACAACACGGTGCCGCTCGAGACGGGTTCGCTCCAGACGCTCGACAACCAGATCGACACGAGCACCGGCACGGTCAAGCTGCGCGCGACCTTCGACAACAAGGAAGGCCTGCTGTTTCCGAATCAGTTCGTGAACACGCGGCTGCTGGTCGACGTGATGCGCGATGCGACGATCGTGCCGACGGCCGCCGTGCTGACGGGCTCGATCGGCCAGTTCGTGTACATCGTGAAACCCGACAACACGGTGACGGTGCGCAAGGTCAAGGTCGGCCCGGTCGACGGCGAGCGCACGAGCATCGTCAGCGGCGTCGCGATCGGCGAGCGCGTGGTCACCGACGGCTCCGACCGGCTGCGCGAAGGCGCGAAGATCACCATTCCGGCCGACAAGCCGAAAGGCGCGTCGGGCGCGCATGGCGCCGGCGCGGCGTCGGGTGCATCGGGCGCGGCCGCCCACCGCGGCGGACAGAAGCACGGCGCGTCGCAGGCAGCGGCCCCCGCGGCCCAGTAACGCGCGGGCCGCTCGATGAATCCATCCCGCCTCTTCATTCTCCGGCCGGTCGGCACCGCCCTCCTGATGGCGGCGATCATGCTGGCCGGTCTCGTCGCGCTGCGCTTCCTGCCGCTCGCCGCGCTACCCGAAGTCGACTACCCGACGATCCAGGTCCAGACCTTCTATCCGGGCGCGAGCCCCGAGGTGATGACGTCGTCGGTCACCGCGCCGCTGGAGCGGCAGTTCGGGCAGATGCCGTCGCTGAACCAGATGTCGTCGCAAAGCTCGGCCGGCGCGTCGGTGATCACGCTGCAGTTCTCGCTCGACCTGCCGCTCGACATCGCCGAACAGGAAGTGCAGGCCGCGATCAACGCGGCCGGCAACCTGCTGCCGTCCGACCTGCCCGCCCCGCCGATCTACGCGAAGGTCAACCCGGCCGACGCGCCGGTGCTGACGCTGGCCATCACGTCGAAGACCTTGCCGCTCACGCAGGTACAGGACCTGACCGACACGCGCCTCGCGATGAAGATCTCGCAGATCGCGGGCGTCGGCCTCGTCAGCCTGTCGGGCGGCAACCGGCCGGCCGTGCGGATCCAGGCGAACCCAACCGCGCTCGCGAAGTACGGGATGAACCTCGACGATCTGCGCACGACGATCTCGAACCTGAACGTGAACACGCCGAAGGGCAACTTCGACGGCCCGACGCGCGCGTACACGATCAACGCGAACGACCAGCTCACCAGCGCCGATCAATACAACGACGCGGTCGTCGCCTACAAGAGCGGCCGCCCGGTGATGCTGACCGACGTCGCGAAGGTCGTCGCTGGCTCGGAGAACACCAAGCTCGGTGCGTGGGTGAACTCCGAGCCCGCGATCATCCTGAACGTGCAGCGCCAGCCGGGCGCGAACGTGATCGCGACCGTCGACGCGATCAAGGCGCAGCTGCCCAAGCTGCAGGAGACGCTGCCCGCCGCGCTCGACGTGCAGATCGTCACCGACCGCACGACGATGATCCGCGCCGCCGTGCGCGACGTGCAGTTCGAGCTGCTGCTCGCGGTCGCGCTCGTCGTGCTCGTGATGTACCTGTTCCTCGCGAACGTCTACGCGACCATCATCCCGAGCCTGTCGGTGCCGCTGTCGCTGATCGGCACGCTCGCGGTGATGTACATGGCCGGCTTCTCGCTGAACAACCTGTCGCTGATGGCGCTCACCATCGCGACCGGCTTCGTCGTCGACGACGCGATCGTGATGATCGAGAACATCGCGCGCTACGTCGAGGAAGGCGATTCGGGGCTCGAGGCCGCGCTGAAGGGCTCGCGGCAGATCGGCTTCACGATCATCTCGCTGACGGTGTCGCTGATCGCGGTGCTGATCCCGCTGCTGTTCATGGGCGACGTGGTCGGCCGGCTGTTCCACGAGTTCGCGATCACGCTCGCGGTGACGATCGTGATCTCGGCGATCGTGTCGCTCACGCTCGTGCCGATGATGTGCGCGAAGCTGCTGCGCCACTCGCCGCCGCCCGAAAGCCACCGCTTCGAGGCGCGCGTGCACCGCGCGATCGACTGGGTGATCGCGCGCTACGCGGTCGCGCTCGAATGGGTGCTGAACCGCCAGCGCTCAACGCTCGTCGTCGCGCTGCTGACGCTCGGGCTCACCGCCCTGCTCTACGTGTACGTGCCGAAGGGCTTCTTCCCCGCGCAGGATACCGGCGTGATCCAGGCGATCACGCAGGCGCCGCAATCGATCTCGTACGGCGCGATGGCCGAACGCCAGCAGGCGCTCGCGGCCGAGATCCTGAAGGATCCGAACGTCGAAAGCCTCACGTCGTTCATCGGCGTCGACGGCAGCAACATCACGCTGAACAGCGGCCGGATGCTGATCAACCTGAAGGCGCGCGACGACCGCTCCGAGTCGGCCGCGCAGATCATCCGCGACCTGCAGCAGCGCGTCGCGAACGTGACCGGCATCACGCTGTTCATGCAGTCGGTGCAGGACCTGACGATCGACTCGACCGTGAGCCCGACGCAGTACCAGTTCATGCTGACGAGCCCGAACCCGGACGAGTTCGCGACCTGGGTGCCGAAGCTCGTCACGCGGCTGCAGAAGGAGCCGTCGCTCGCCGACGTCGCGACCGACCTGCAGAGCAACGGCCAGTCGGTCTACATCGAGATCGACCGCGCGAGCGCCGCGCGTTTCGGCATCACGCCGGCGACCGTCGACAATGCGCTGTACGACGCGTTCGGCCAGCGCATCGTGTCGACCATCTTCACGCAGTCGAACCAGTATCGCGTGATTCTCGAGTCGGAGCCGAAGGAGCAGCATTACGCCGAATCGCTGAACGACATCTACCTGCCGTCCGCGGGCGGCGGCCAGGTGCCGCTGTCGTCGATCGCGTCGTTCCACGAACGGCCGTCGCCGCTGCTCGTCGCGCACCTGTCGCAGTTCCCGTCGACGACGGTCTCGTTCAACCTCGCACCGGGCGCGTCGCTCGGCGAGGCCGTGAAGGCGATCGACGCCGCCGAGAAGGACATCGGCCTGCCCGGCTCGTTCCAGACGCGCTTCCAGGGCGCGGCGCTCGCGTTCCAGGCGTCGCTGTCGAACCAGCTGTTCCTGATCCTCGCGGCGGTCGTCACGATGTACATCGTGCTCGGCGTGCTGTACGAGAGCTACATCCATCCGATCACGATCCTGTCGACGCTGCCGTCGGCCGGCGTCGGCGCGCTGCTCGCGCTGATGATCACCGGGCACGACCTCGACATCATCGGGATCATCGGGATCGTGCTGCTGATCGGCATCGTGAAGAAGAACGCGATCATGATGATCGACTTCGCGCTCGAGGCCGAGCGCGTCGAAGGCAAGCCGCCGCGCGAGGCGATCTACCAGGCGTGCCTGCTGCGCTTCCGGCCGATCCTGATGACGACGCTCGCCGCGCTGCTCGGTGCGGTGCCGCTGATCTTCGGCGCCGGCGCGGGCTCCGAGCTGCGCCAGCCGCTCGGGATCGCGATCGCGGGCGGCCTGATCGTGTCGCAGGTGCTGACGCTGTTCACGACGCCGGTGATCTACCTCGGCTTCGACAGCCTCGCGCGCCGCGTGCGCGGCTGGTTCGAACGGCATGGCCCCGGCCGCGACGCCGGCAAGCATACGGGCGCGTAAGCGATGAACCTGTCGCGCCCCTTCATCACCCGCCCCGTCGCGACGACGCTGCTCGCGCTCGGCGTCGCGCTCGCGGGCCTGTTCGCGTTCATCAAGCTGCCGGTGTCGCCGCTGCCGCAGGTCGACTTCCCGACCATCTCGGTGCAGGCGTCGCTGCCCGGCGCGAGCCCCGAGACGGTCGCGACCAGCGTGACGAGCCCGCTCGAGCGGCACCTCGGCTCGATCGCCGACGTCAGCGAAATGACGTCGACCAGCACCGTCGGCAACGCGCGGATCATCCTGCAGTTCGGCCTGAACCGCGACATCGACGGCGCCGCGCGCGACGTGCAGGCCGCGATCAACGCGGCGCGCGCCGACCTGCCCGCGTCGCTGAAGAGCAACCCGACGTACCGCAAGGTCAACCCGGCCGATTCGCCGATCATGGTCGTGTCGCTCACATCGGAAACGTCGTCGCCCGCGAAGCTGTATGACGCCGCATCGACGGTGCTGCAGCAGTCGCTGTCGCAGATCGACGGGGTCGGCCAGGTGTCGGTGAGCGGCTCCGCGAACCCGGCCGTGCGCGTCGAGCTCGAGCCTCACGCCCTGTTCCACTACGGAATCGGCCTCGAGGACGTGCGCGCCGCGCTCGCGTCCGCGAACGCGAACAGCCCGAAGGGCGCGATCGAATTCGGCCCGAAGCACTACCAGCTCTATACGAACGACCAGGCCTCGCAGGCGTCGCAGTACAGCGACCTGGTCGTCGCCTACCGCAACGGCGCGGCCGTGCGGCTGTCCGACCTGTCCGAGGTCGTCGACGGCGTCGAGGACCTCCGCAACCTGGGCCTGTCGAACGGCAAGCGCGCGGTGCTCGTGATCCTCTACCGCTCGCCCGGCGCGAACATCATCGAGACGATCGACCGCGTGCGCGCGGCGCTGCCGCAGCTCACCGCGTCGCTGCCGGCCGACATCACGGTGACGCCGGTGCTCGACCGTTCGACGACGATCCGCGCGTCGCTGAAGGACACCGAGCACACGCTGCTGATCGCGGTGAGCCTGGTCGTGATGGTCGTGTTCCTGTTCCTGCGCAACTGGCGCGCGACGCTGATTCCGAGCGTCGCGGTGCCGATCTCGATCATCGGCACGTTCGGCGCGATGTACCTGCTCGGCTTCTCGATCGACAACCTGTCGCTGATGGCGCTGATCGTCGCGACCGGCTTCGTCGTCGACGATGCGATCGTCGTGCTCGAGAACATCACGCGCCACATCGAGAACGGCAAGCCGAGGCTGCAGGCTGCGTTCGACGGCGCGCGCGAGGTCGGCTTCACCGTGCTGTCGATGAGCATTTCGCTCGTCGCGGTGTTCCTGCCGATCCTGCTGATGGGCGGCATCGTCGGGCGCCTGTTCCGCGAATTCGCACTGACACTGTCGCTCGCGATTGGCGTGTCGCTCGCCGTCTCGCTGACCGTCACGCCGATGATGTGCGCGCGGCTTCTGCGCGAGTCGCACGAGGTGCAGGAGGAAGGCCGCCTCGGCCGGTTTCTCGAGCGCTTCTTCACGCGGATGCAGCGCGGCTACGAGCGCACGCTGTCGTGGGCGCTGCGCCGTCCGCTGCTGGTCCTGCTGATCCTGTTCGCGACGATCGGCCTGAACGTCTATCTGTACATCATCGTGCCGAAGGGCTTCTTCCCGCAGCAGGACACCGGGTTGATGATCGGCGGCATCCAGGCCGACCAGTCGACGTCGTTCCAGGCGATGAAGCTGAAGTTCTCCGAGATGATGCGGATCGTGCAGGCCAACCCGAACGTGAAGAGCGTCGCGGGCTTCACCGGCGGCACGCAGACCAACTCCGGCTTCATGTTCGTCACGCTGAAGGACCGCACCGAGCGCAAGCTGTCGGCCGATCAGGTGATCCAGCAGCTGCGCAAGCCGCTCGCGGACGTCGCGGGTGCGCGCACGTTCCTGCAGGCCGCGCAGGACATCCGCGTCGGCGGCCGGCAGAGCAACGCGCAGTATCAGTTCACGCTGCTCGGCGATTCGAGCGCCGAGCTGTACAAGTGGGGGCCGCTGCTGACCGAGGCGCTGCAGAAGCGCGCCGAGCTGACCGACGTGAACTCCGACCAGCAGCAAGGCGGCCTCGAGGCGATGGTGACGATCGACCGCGCGACCGCCGCGCGGCTCGGCATCAAGCCCGCACAGATCGACAACACGCTGTACGACGCGTTCGGCCAGCGCCAGGTCTCGACGATCTACAACCCGCTGAACCAGTACCACGTCGTGATGGAAGTCGCGCCGAAATACTGGCAGAGCCCGGAGATGCTGAACCAGGTGTGGATCAGCACGTCGGGCGGCAGTGCGAACGGCTCGCAGACGACCAACGCCGCGGCGGGCACCTTCGTCGCGACCTCGGCCGGCACGTCGAGCGCCGGGACGGCCGCCACCAGCGCCGCGGCGATCGCGTCCGATTCGGCGCGCAACCAGGCGCTGAACTCGATCGCGTCGAGCGGCAAGTCGAGCGCGTCGTCGGGCGCGGCGGTGTCGACGTCGAAGTCGACGATGATCCCGCTGTCCGCGATCGCGACCTTCGGCCCGAGCACGACGCCGCTGTCGGTCAACCACCAGGGGCTGTTCGTCGCGACGACGATCTCGTTCAACCTGCCGCCGGGCGTGTCGCTGTCGCAGGCGACCCAGGTGATCTACCAGACGATGGCGCAGATCGGCGTGCCGCCGACGATCGTCGGCAGCTTCCAGGGCACCGCACAGGCGTTCCAGCAGTCGCTGAACAACCAGCCGATCCTGATCCTCGCGGCGCTCCTGGCCGTCTACATCGTGCTCGGAATCCTGTACGAGAGCTACATCCATCCGATCACGATCCTGTCGACGCTGCCGTCGGCCGGCGTCGGCGCACTGCTCGCGCTGCTGCTGTTCAAGACGGAGTTCAGCATCATCGCGCTGATCGGCGTGATCCTGCTGATCGGTATCGTGAAGAAGAACGCGATCATGATGGTCGACTTCGCGATCGACCAGACGCGCAACGGCAACAAGTCGTCGTTCGACGCGATCCACGAGGCGTGCCTGCTGCGCTTCCGGCCGATCATGATGACGACGATGGCGGCGCTCCTCGGCGCGCTGCCGCTCGCGTTCGGCCACGGCGACGGCGCCGAGCTGCGCGCGCCGCTCGGCATCGCGATCGCCGGCGGCCTGATCATGTCGCAGGTGCTGACGCTCTATACGACGCCGGTCGTCTATCTGTACATGGACCGGTTCCGCGTGTGGGGCGAGAAGCGGCGCAGCCGCCGCGGCAACCCGGGCGGACCGGCGGTGGCGGGCGAGTAAGCGGAAACGGCACGCGGCCGCATCAGGCGGCCGCTTGACGGGCTTGCACGCCGGCCGCGATCGGCTATCGTGTGTCCAAGCCCACCCTCGCGCCCCTCCCCGGGGACCCGCCATGAACGTCCAGCTGAACCATACGATCGTCTGGTGCCGCGACAAGCACGCGTCGAGCCGCTTCCTCACCGAGCTTCTGGAACTGCCGGCGCCGACGCCGTTCGGCGCGATGCTGGTCGTCCAGCTCGACAACGGCGTGTCGCTCGATTTTTATGAAAAAGAGGGAGAGATCACGGCCCAGCACTACGCCTTCCTGACCGACGAGGCTGGCTTCGATCGCGTGTTCGCGCGCATTCGCGAGCGCGGGTTACCGCACTGGGCCGATCCTGCAAAACGACAGCCCGGCGACATCTACCGCCACAACGGCGGGCGCGGTGTGTATCTCGACGATCCGGACGGCCACTTCCTCGAAGTGATGACGCAGCCATACGTGCTGAACGGATAGCGGAACGCATCGGCCGGCATTGCACCGGCCGACGTGACGCCGTGACGCCCTTACTCGGCGGCGGCCGCCGTCTTGCGCGGGCGACGCGCGCGGGTCGCCGTCTTGCGGGCCGGCTTCTTCGGCTTGGCGCCGGTTGCCGCTTCGACAGCCGCTTCGCCGGTCGATTCGGCACTCGGTGCTGCTTCGTGCGGCGGCTGCGCGGCCGCCGTCGAGACACCGTGCTCGCCGGCCGTCTGCGCCGCGTGTTGCGCCGCGACATGGCGGTCCTCGCCGTGCTCCGCGTCGCGATGGGACACTTCGGCATGCTTCTCGCCGCCGTGCTTGGCGCCGCCGTGCGCAGCCTCGTCCGGCTTCGCCGCCGCGTGACGGCCGGCGCCCTTCGCTTCGCCGCCCTTCTTCGCGCCGGTCTTCTTCGCCGCGCTCTTGCGCGCGCGCTTGCGGCCGTCCTTCACGTCGCCGTGCGTCTCGGCTGCCTCATTCGCCTCGGCCGTCGCGGCCGGCACGAGCGCCGCGTCGTTCACGACGTCGACGAGGTCCGCCTCTTCGGCATCGACCTGCACGCTTTCGTGAACGGCCGCTTCCGAACGCTGCCCGCGATGCCGCGATTCGCGCTCGGCCGTCGTCGCCTCCCCGTGGCGCCCGCCGTGACCATGCTGCGCACCGCCCGTATCGCGCACCACCGGCTCGGCCGCCGCGGACTGGCGCGGCCGCGACACGAACGCGCCCGACTTGTCGTCGCGCCCCACCTCGAGCAGGCCGCGCGCCTGCGCTTCGTCGAGCAGGTTGCCGAACGCACGGAAGCCGTAATACGACTCGTTGAAGTCCGGCTTGCGGCGCTTGATCGCGCTCTTGAGCACCGACGCCCAGATCTTGCCGACGTCGTCGCGCTCCGATGCCAGCGCGTCGAACGTCTCGACCGCGAGCGCGATCGCCTCGCTCCGGCGCACTTCCAGCTCCGGCTTGCGCGACGGCTCGTCGGCGCGCTTCGCGCCGCCGTTGCCCGTGCGCTGCTGTTCGCGCTTCGCCAGCGCGCGCTGCTGCTCGCGCACCAGGTCGTCGTAGAAAATGAATTCGTCGCAGTTCGCGACCAGCAGGTCCGAGGTCGACTTCTTCACGCCGACCCCGATCACCTTCTTCGCGTTCTCGCGAAGCTTCGACACGAGCGGCGAGAAATCCGAGTCGCCGCTGATGATCACGAACGTATCGACGTGCGACTTCGTGTAGCAGAGGTCGAGCGCGTCCACGACGAGCCGGATGTCGGCCGAATTCTTGCCCGACTGGCGCACGTGCGGAATCTCGATCAGCTCGAAGCTCGCCTCGTGCATCGACGCCTTGAAGCCCTTGTAGCGCTCCCAGTCGCAATACGCCTTCTTCACGACGATGCTGCCTTTCAGCAGCAGCCGTTCCAGCACGGGCTTGATGTCGAATTTCTCGTACTTCGCGTCGCGCACGCCGAGCGCGACGTTCTCGAAGTCGCAGAACACGGCCATGCTGACGTTGTCCAGGGGTAATGCCATGTGTACTCCAACCGGTTGGTCGCCGCGTTGTATTGCGTAGCGGCGAAAAATGCATCGCGCACATGATAGCCGGTTGGCGGGTCGATTCCGCCATCCATGCGCGCGACCGCGCGGATAACGGGGTGCCGCGCCGGCCGTTACGGAGCGGTACAGCCCCAATTACCCGCGCGCCGCCTCCCCAAATCGACATACACTTGAGTATCGGTCGTCCGTCCCTATCTGGGAGGATGACGCATCGCGCAAGGAGCGGTTTCATGACGACGAAGGTATTGCTGATTGGCGCGACCGGCCGCACGGGTCGGGCCTGCGCGGATCTGCTGCTCGAGCAGCCGGAATTCGAGGTGACTGCGCTGGTGCGCCGGCACGGCTATGCGCTGCCGGGCGCGAAGGTCGTCGAGGCCGATCTGACGGGTGATTTCTCGCACGCGTTCCAGGGCATCACGCACGTGATCTACGCGGCCGGCTCGGCGGAATCGGAAGGCGCCGCCGAAGAGGAGCAGATCGACCGCGACGCGGTCGCGCGCACGGCCGAACATGCGCTCGCCTACAACGTGCAGAAGCTGGTCGTGATCAGTTCGCTGAGCGCGTACTGGCCGGAGCGCAGCGGCGACGCGCTGCGCCACTATTCGCAGATGAAGCGCGAAGGCGACGAGCGTGTGATCGCGTCGGGCATCGACTACGTGATCCTGCGCCCGGGCCCGCTCGCGGATGGCCCGGGCGTCGGCAAGATCGCGCTGACCGAGGAGCCGCTCGACCCGGCGCCGCCGGTGTCACGCCAGGATGTCGCATGGGCCGCGATCGAGGCGATCAAGCTCGGCATTTCGCGCAAGGTCGTCGGCTTCGTCGGCGGCAGCGTGCCGATCGAACAGGCGTTGCGCGCATAACACGCGCCCGAGCCGCCACGGGGCGGCTCATTTCGTCATGCCGGCGGCCCGCGACGCGGGCCGCTTTACTGCGCGCTTGCTGCCTCCGGCTTATTGCTTCGGATGCGCGTCGGCCCACGCCTTCACCGCGCCGAGCGTGTTCTCGACGTGCTTGTCGGGCGACAGGCTCGTGTATTCGTACAGCACCTTCCCCTCCGGTGAAATCACGTAGGACACGCGGTTCGCACGATCGAGCGCGGGCAGCTTCGCGTCGTATTCGCGGATGATCTTCGCGTCCGGATCGGCCGCGACGGGGAACTTGCTGCGGCACTCGCTCACCGAAAACTTCGTCAGCGTGTCGATGTTGTCCGCGGATACGCCGATCACCGTCGCGCCGTAAGCCTTGTAACGATCGACCGCATCCGCGAACGCATGCGCCTCGATGGTGCAACCCTTCGTGAACGCGGCCGGGTAGAAGTACAGCACGACCGGCCCGTGCTTCAGCGCATCGGCCAGCGAGTACGTGTAAGTCTTGCCGCCCAGCGACGCTCGCGTCGTGAAGTCGGGTGCCGCGTCGCCCGCCTTCAGTTGCGCCTGTGCGATCAGCGCATGGCCGGCCACCAGCAGCGCCGCAACGGCGCCCACCAACAGTTTTCGCTTCATCTGCGTCCTCATTTCTTATAAAGTCAGCCTCGATGTAGGCCATACCGGCGTTCGCCTGTCGAACACCGATATGCACGGCCCGGTCCGGCGGCAGCGCCAACCGCGAGCCGACCGGTTAAAGATTCCGCGCAGTCTGCCGTTATTCCTTCCGGACAGCCGGTTCCAGCCCTTCACGTCAGCGAGATACATGGAAGCCAACAGGAAACAGACGCCACGCAAGGGCTCCTGGCGCAATGCCTTGCATACGCTGCGCCGCTTCGCCTGGTCGGGCGGCGCGCTGATGCCTGCGCGCGCCGGCGCGCCGCGCCGCGACGACACCGTGCGCAACTGGCTGGAACAGACGGTCGGCACGGTGGATTTCCTCGCCCATGTCGACCGCGAGCTGCGCTTTCTGTACGTGTCCGACGCGAGCCTGCGCTTCATCGGTTATCACCGCGACTACCTGCACACGCTGACGCTGCGCGACCTGATCGCGGAACAGGATACCGCGGCGCTCGACGGTCTGCTTGCGCGCGCCGCGCGCTCCGGCCAGGTCGAGAAGGCGACGATGTGCATCGTCAAGTCGCTCACCTACCCGCTCGACGTCGAGATCCGCGCGTTCAAGAGCCGCCACCACGGCGTCGACGGCTTCGCGATCGCGGCGTTCGACGTGTCGGCCTGGCGTGCACTCGAGGCCCGGCTTACGTACGAGATGCACCACGATCCGATGACGGGGCTCGACAATCTGTCCGCGCTCGTGCCCGCGCTGATGCGCGCGCAGCAGGCCGCCGACGAAAGCGGCACCTGCGCGGCGCTGCTGCTGCTCGACCTCGACGACTACCAGCGCATCAACCGCGCGCTCGGCTACGACGCCGGCGACACGCTGCTGCGCGACACCGCGCAGCGGCTGCAGGCGCTCGTCGCACCCGGCGAACAGCTCGCGCGCGTCGCGAGCGACAAGTTCGCGATCGTGTTCACCGCGCCGGACCGCACGCGCGCGAGCAATGCCGCCGACGCGCTCGCGCGCCGGCTGCAGGCCGCGGTACGCGAACCTTACGCGTATCAGGGGCAGACCGTCCACCTGTCCGCGAGCATCGGCATCGCGCTGTACCCGGACGAGCGCGCCGCGCCCCATCGCGCGCAGCATCACAGCCCGCTGCTGCGCCGCGCCGACCATGCGCTCGCGCAGGCAAAGGCATCCGGCGGCAATGCGCTCGCGTTCCATGAGCCGGTCGACGATCCGGCCGACGCGGAACGGCTGAAGCTCGAGGCCGACCTGTACGACGGCGTGCGCAACGGCGAGTTCTCGCTGCACTTCCAGCCGATCACGCGCAGCCAGTCGGGTGCGGTGGACGGCGTCGAGGCGCTGATTCGCTGGCGCCATCCGGTGCACGGCCTCGTGCCGCCGGCAACCTTCATTCCGCTCGCCGAATCGATCGGCCTCATCAACTATCTCGGCAACTGGGTGCTCAAGGCCGCATGCATGCAGCTCGTCGCCTGGGATCGCCAGGGGCTCGCGCTGCAGTATGTGGCGGTCAACGTGTCGCCGCAGCAGTTCCGCGACCCGCGCTTCACGCAAAGCGTGCGCGAGGCGATCGCGCTGACGGGCATCGACCCGCGCCGCATCGTGCTGGAAATCACCGAAAGCCTGCTGATGCACGATCCCGTGCAGGCGAAGGGGCTGCTCGAGGAGCTGACCGCGCTCGGCATCCGCTTCGCGATCGACGATTTCGGTACCGGCTATTCGAGCCTTGCGTACCTGCAGCGCTTCCCGCTCGCGAAGCTGAAAATCGACCGCAGCTTCGTCGAGAACCTGCTGACGTCGCGCAACGATCGCGCGATCGTGTCGGCGGTGGTCGGCCTCGCGCAAACGCTCGATCTCGAGCTCGTCGCGGAAGGCGTCGAGACCGAGGCACAGCGCGAGCTGCTGACCGAGATGGGCTGCAACCACATCCAGGGCTGGCTCGTCTGTCAGGCGCTGCCGTCCGAGGAGCTCGCGCGGCGCTTCGAGGCGCAGCAGTTGCGCCTGCACGCCGCCTGACACGCGCGGCGAACCGGATAGATCCGTATGTCAATCACCGCACACCTGCCCCGCACGGCGCTGCTCGACAAGCTGTGGGCCCGGATGAACGAACGGGGCGACTTCCCGCTGCTGTCGGAGTCGCTGCGCGCGACGATGGCCGCGATGAAGAACGACGATCTCGACTTCACCGCGCTCGTGCGCGTCGTGCTGTCGGATTTCGCGCTCACGCAGAAAGTCCTGCGGCTCGCCAATTCCGCGATGTACATGGCGTTCGGCGGCAACATCACGACCGTCACGCGGGCGCTGATGGTGCTCGGCATGGACACCGTCGGCCATCTCGTCGTCGGGCTCAAGCTCGTCGACCATTTCCACCACAGCACGCCGCGCCGCATCGACGCGAAGCTCGAGCTGAATCGCGCGCTGCTGTCCGGCTGCGTCGCCCGCAAGCTGACCGAGCATGCCGAGTTGCGCGGCGGCGAGGAAGCCGTCGTCTGCACGCTGATGCGTCAGGTCGGCAAGCTGCTGGTGGTGTGCTATCTCGACAGCGAATGGGATCGGATCCGCCGCCGCGCCGCCGAGCTGAACGGCGACGAAGCGGCCGCGTGCGTCGACGTGCTGGGCGTCGGCTTCGACGAGATCGGTCTCGAGGCCGCCGCGAGCTGGCGGCTGCCCGACGTGATCCGCGCCGGCATGGCCGACGGCGACGGCGGCAGCGCACACGCGGCCAGCGCCGACGAGGACGATATCGACGAAGAGCGCCAGCGGCCCCGCGACGCTTGCGCCGACGACAGCCCCGAGCGCGTGCGCTGGCTGCGCGCGGTAAGCCGCTGCTCGACCGACGTCGCCGGTGCGCTCGCGATGCCTGCGGGCCCGCAGCGCGATGCGCGTATCGCGGTGCTCGCGCAGCACTACGAGCAGGAGCTGGACATCGACGCCGGCGCGCTGGTGGAAATCGCCGACCGGCTCGCACGCGAGGAAGCGAGCGACACCGTGATGCGCGAGATCGTCGAGCTGCGCGCGAACGCCGACGCGATCGCGCGGGCGCAGCCCGAGCCCGAGGCATGCCTCGAAGCCGGCCTCGCGGACCTGCGCGCGCTGCCGTCCGAGCATGTGCTGACGCCGGTGCTCGCGCTCGCGTCGGAAAGCCTGCTGGCGGGCCTCGCGTTCACGCGCACCGTGATGTTCGTGCGCCGTGAAGACGGCGCGTTCGCCGCCCGGCTCGGCTTCGGCCCGGACGTCGACGGGGCGCTCGAGCGCCTGTGCTTCGACGAGCGCTTCGAGCCGGACGTGTTCCATCTCGCGATCACGAACTCGGTCGGCATCTTCATCGAGCAGGCGCAGGACCCGAAGATGGTGAAGCGCCTGCCCCCGTGGTATCTCGATGCGCTTCCCGACACGCGCGCGTTCGTGCTGCTGCCGGTGCGCGTCGGCACGAAGACGGTCGGCCTGCTGTACGGCGACTGGGCCGGGGCGCAGCCGGCGCGCAAGATCACGCAGCAGGAGATGAGCGTGCTCAACGAGCTCGCGCGCGAACTGGGGCGCTTCTTCCCCGCGTGACGCAAGCGGCGCCCCAAAAGCAAACCGGCCGCGAAAGCGGCCGGCTGCATCGTGCGACGGATCGAAACGCTTACTTGAGCGTGACCGGCACGCTGAAGTACTTCTTGGCGAGGTTGTCGATCGTGCCGTCGGCCTTCAGTTCCTTCAGCGCCTGATCGAGCGCCGTCTTCAGCGCCGCGTCGTTCTTTCGCAGGCCGAAACCGACGCCCGAGCCGAGGATCTCCGCATCGCTGACCGTGCCGCCGGCGAAGCCGAAGCCCTGGCCTTGCGGCTTCGACAGGAAGCCCTTCGAGCCCGCTTCCGAATCCTGGAACGTCGCGTCGAGACGGCCCGACTTCAGGTCGGCGTAGGCCAGGTCCTGCGTCTGGTACGGCACGACGTCGACGCCGGCCGGCGCCCACTTCTTCTTCGCATACGCTTCCTGGATCGTGCCCTGCAGCACGCCGACGCGCTTGCCCTTCAGCGCTTGCGGGGTCGGCAGCAGGCCGCTGCCCTGCTTCGCGATCAGCTGGTTCGGGATCGTATAGATCGGATCGGTGAACGCGATCGCGTGCTTGCGCTGGTCGGTGATCGTCATGTCCGAGTTGATCGCGTCGAACTTGCGCGCCTGCAGCGCGGGGATCAGGCCGTCGAAGTCGTTCTCGACCCACACGCACTTCGTCTTCAGCTTCGCGCACACCGCGTTGCCGATGTCGATGTCGAAGCCGGTCAGCTTGCCGTCGGGCGTCTTGTATTCGAACGGCGCGTACGAGGCCTCGACGCCGAACCGGATCTCCTTCAGATCCGCAGCCATCGCGCTGCCTGCCGCCACGGCCGATGCCGCCACTACCGCGTGCGCGGCCACTTTACGCCAATCCAACTTCATCAGGTGTTCTCCTCGATACTCGAATGTTCCGGAACTACGGGCGCATGCATCATTGCAGGGTCGGATGACGACGACAATGCCGATGCCGCGCCTTGATGCGGCGCAACAGCCGCAAGGCCGCGATTGTACCAATCCGCGCGGCCCGATACGGCAAAGCGGCCGCCGGCGCACGATGCTGCGCTGCATGCGCGATGACGGCCGGATGCGCCGTCGAACTTGCAAGACGATGTCGCAAATACGCAAGGCGCGACGCTCGGGCCGTCTGCGCGGCATGCGGGCGTCGGCGCAATTCGGGGTTGTCGCAGGACGATGCGCGGGCGACGGATCACCTTGGCCGCGCGCAGCCGTTTTTGTCAGACGAGTGCGGCGAGCGTCTCGCGCGTCGTGTCGACGACGAGCAGGCCCGCGCGCAAACCCGGCTTCACGGTCGGATTCGGAAACACGATGCGCTCCTCGTCGTGCTGCACCGTGTAGCGATAGTCGCCGTCCTGCGCGAGCACGGTGCCGCGCGGGAACGCGGTGAAGTTCGCGACGTCGGCCGCGACGAACAGTTCAAGCGCGTCGCTCCGCTTCGTGATCTGGTCGATCACCGTGAACACGCGCGGCAACGGAGGATGGTCGACGTCGCGCGGCGGATGGCCGCCCCACGCGCCCGAGACGAGCTCGCGCACCGCGCGGTCTGCCGGCGCGAAACGCGACAGATCGTTCTGGCCGAACGGCCTCACCTTGCCGAGTTCGAGCGTGCATGCGAGCGCCCTGCAATGCTCGGCCGTGTAATGCGAATACGTGTTGCCCTTCGCCGTATGCAGCAGCACGGCCGCGATGCGCGCACCGCCGAGCCATTCGATCATCGCGCGGGTCGGCGGCGTGCCCGTGTGCGGCAGCAGCGCGAACTGCTCGAACACCGATGCGCGGATCGCCGTGTGCATGTCGACGTGCCAACGCGCGCTGCCCGCCGGCGCGGCCGTGAAGAACGCGGCGGCGGCCGCTTCGAGCTGCATCGCGCGCGGCGCTTCGCGGCTCGCGGGCGCTTTCGCGTGACGGCCGCTGAACAGCCGGTTCAGGTCGTCGTCGAGATAGCGTTCGCCCGCGCGCATCGCCGGCACGTTGCCGAGCACGACGAGCAATCGGCACGCGAGCGGCAGCGTGGCCGCCGCGAGATCGCGCACGAGCATCGACAGCAGCTCGATCGGCGCCGTCTCGTCGCCATGCACGCCGGCCGACACGAGCACGCTCGCAGCGCTGCCTGCCCCATCGGCCAAGGCCGGCTCGAGTTGCAGCATCCCGTCGCCGAGCCATTGCCAGCGCACCGCATCGCCGGCGCACGTACCGTCCTTCACGGCCGGCGCGTCGCCCGCGAGCGTGAACGCGAGAAAGTCGTCGAGCAGCGCGGTGGACGACATCCGGGACTCAGCGCTGGAAGTCATACAGCGACCCGACGCGCAGGATCTGCGTGAGCTCGTCGAGCGCCGTGCGCGATTCGTCGAGCAGCGTCGGATCGGCGAGGTCTTCCGGTGCGAGACGATCGCGGTAATGCTTTTCGATCCACGCGTCGAGCGACGCGAACAGCGTGTCGTTGATCCACACGTTCGACGTGACGGCCGCACGCTCGGCCTCGTTCAGCACGACGCGCAGGCGCAGGCACGCCGGGCCGCCGCCGTTCTTCATGCTTTCGCGCAGGTCGAACACCAGCACGTCGCGAATCGGGCCGTTGCCGGCCGCGAGCTGATCCAGATAGGCGGCGACGTTCGCGTTCTCGCGGCATTCCTGCGGCACGACGAGCACCTGCGAGCCGTCCGCCCGCGACAGCAGCTGACTGTTGAACAGATACGACGTCACCGCGTCGTTCACGCTCACGGCCGCATCGGGCACCTCGATCACGTTCAGCCGCGCGCCGCGCGCGTCGAGCGTGGCCGTCAGTGTGTCGTAGACCGCCTGCTTGTTGACGAACGCACGCTCGTGCGTGAACAGCGTGTCGCGGTTGCCGACCGAGATCACGTCGTTGTGGAACACGCCTGCATCGATCACGTCCGGATCCTGCTGCGCATAGACCGTCGCCGTTTCGGCGAGACCGTGGCGATGCGCGACCGCGCGGCTCGCCTCGAAGGTCTGGCGCGCCGGGAAGCGCTTCGGCTCCGGGCCGCGGCGGTATTCCGCGCGGCCGTACACGAAGAACTCGACGCCCGGCCGGCCGTATTCCGCGCAAAAGCGCGTATGGTTCGCGGCCCCCTCGTCGCCGAGTGCCGGCGTGCCCGTCAGCGCCTCGTGCACCGCGAAGTGCGCGGGATCGGCGAACAGCGTCGACAGCGTGCGGCGCGTCGCCTCGTGCTCGATCGCGCGATGCAGCTTGCTGCACAGGTTGGCCGGCGTGAAGTGCACGCGGCCGTCGCTCGTGTCGGCCGACGGGCTGACGGTGGCCGCATTCGCGGTCCACATCGCCGACGCCGAGCTCGCCGCGGCGAGCAATTCGGGCGCCTGCTTCGCGGCCTTCGCGATCACGTCCGCGTCCTTGCCGGAGAAGCCGAGCTCGCGCAACAGGCGCAGCGACGGGCGCTCCTGCGGCGGCAGCACGCCTTGCGCGAAACCGAGATCCGCGAGCTGCTTCATCTTGCGCAGCCCCTGCTTCGCGGCGGCCTTCGGGTTCGCGGCCGACTTCTCGTTGTTGAGCGACGCCACGTTACCGAACGACAGCCCGGCGTAGTTGTGGGTCGGGCCGACGAGTCCGTCGAAATTGGCTTCTTGTGCGTTCATCGTCGTTCCCTCGATCAAAAATGCAGGCCCGGCGACAGGCTCGCGGGCAAGGTCAATTCGGTGCTTTCCACCGACGCCATCGGATACGCGCAATAGTCGGCCGCGTAGTACGCGCTCGGCCGATGGTTGCCCGAGCGGCCCGTGCCGCCGAACGGTGCGGCCGACGATGCACCGTTGGTCGGGCGGTTCCAGTTGACGATCCCCGCACGGATCGTGCGGCGGAAGTGGTCCCATGCGTGCGCGTCGTCGGCCAGCAGGCCGGCTGACAGGCCGAACGCCGTGTCGTTCGCGCGCTCGAGCGCCTCGTCGAACGTCGCGTAGCGGACGATCTGCGCGAGCGGGCCGAAATGCTCTTCATCGGGCAGCTGCGCCACGCCGGTCACGTCGATGATCGACGCGTTCACGAAACCCAGGCGCGGATCGCGCTGCGTCATCGCGATGATCGGCTTCGCGCCCTGCTCGACCAGCCGCGACTGCGCGTCGACGAGCTTCGCGGCCGCGCGTGCCGAGATCACCGCGCCCATGAACGGCTGCGGATCGGCGTCGAACACGTCGGCCGTGATCTTCGACGTGACGTCGGCGAAACGTGCGAGGAAGCGGTCGCCGAACGCGCCCTGCGGCACGAAGATGCGCCGTGCGCACGTGCAGCGCTGGCCGGCCGACAGGAACGCCGACTGGATCGTGTGATGCACGGCCGCGTCGATGTCCTCGACTTCGCCGATCACGAGCGGGTTGTTGCCGCCCATCTCGAGCGCGAGCACGATTTCCGGCCGCCCGCCGAACTGCTTGTGCAGCAGCGTGCCGGTGTCCGAGCTGCCGGTGAAGAACAGCCCGTCGATCTGCCGATGATTCGCGAGCGCGATGCCCGTGTCCTTCTCGCCCTGCACGAGGTTCAGCACGCCGGCCGGCAGCCCGGCCTCCTGCCACACCTCGACCGTCGCGCGCGCGACGCCCGGTGCGAGCTCCGACGGCTTGAACACGACCGTGTTGCCCGCGATCAGCGCCGGCACGATGTGGCCGTTCGGCAAGTGGCCGGGGAAGTTGTACGGGCCGAACACCGCGACGACGCCGTGCGGACGATGGCGCAGCACCGCGACGCCGTCGGCCATGTCCTGGCGCTTCTCGCCGGTGCGTTCCTGATAGGCCTGGATCGAGATGCCGACCTTGGCGGCCATCGCCGCGACTTCGGTGCGCGCTTCCCACAGCGGCTTGCCCGTCTCGCGGCCGATCGCGGTGGCGATCGCTTCCTTGCGCTCGGTGAGCAGCGCCGCGAAGCGCTTGACGATCGCGCAGCGCGATTCGAAGTCGAGTGCCGACCAGCCGGCGAATGCGCGACGCGCGCTCGCGACCGCACGGTCGACGTCGGCCGCCGATGCGCTGCCGCCCTGCCATGCGATCGCGTCGGTGCCCGGGTTGCGCGAAGCGAAGACGGGGCCCGAGCCTGCGACCCAGGCGCCGTCGATGAAGAGTTCCGTCATGATTCGTTTATCCCTGTTTGACTTTGAGCGGCAGCACGCGGACCGGATCGCCGGCCTTCACGTCGAGCGCGGCGGCATCGTCGGCCGACAGCACGAACGCGCCATTCGCGACCACGCCCGGCGCGACGCCGACGCGGAAATCGCCGAGCGACGTATTCGACACGAGCGACTTCGACGGATGGCCGCCCCCCGCATCGTCTCGCACGTCCGGCTCGCCGATCGCGACCGGCACGACGACGCTCTCGCGCACCGTGCGCAGGTCGTTGACGTGGCATTCGAGCACCGGGCCCGCGTCGAAGATGTCGACGTGATTCTGGTAGCGCAGCCCTTCCGCCTCGAGCATCTTGCGGGCCGGCAGCGTGTCGCGGTGCGTGAGGCCGACCGCGTCCTGCGCGTCCTGCGGCAGCAGGTCGACGTACACCGGATAGCGCGGCATCAGTTCCGCGAGGAACGACTTGCGGCCGTGCGAACTGAGGTAGTCGGCCGCGTTGAAATCGATCTGGTAGAAGTGCGAACCGACCGCGCGCCAGAACGGCGACGTGCCGTCCTCGTCGAAGTGGCCGCGCAGCTCCGCGCAGATGCGTTCCGGAAAGCGGTCGCGGAACTGCGCGATGAACATGAAGCGCGAGCGCGACAGCAGGCCGCCGACGCCGCCCGTGCGATAGCGCGGGCTCAGGAACAGCGAACACACTTCCGCATAGCCCGTCAGGTCGTGCGAGATGTTCAGCGCGTGCATCCGCGTCCACACGCCGAGCTCCTGGCTCGCATGCACGACCGTGCTCACGCGATAGTTGTAGAACGGCTGCTCGAGGCCGACCTGCGACTCGATCCCGCACACGCCCGCGATGTCGCCCGTCTTCGATTCTTCCATCACGAAGAAGTAGCCGGCTTCGCCCGGCGCTGCCTCGCCGTCGAGCGTGCGGCGCGTGCGTTCGATGCGCGCGGCCAGCGCGTCGCGATCGGGCTTGAACGTGGTCAGGCCCGGCCCGGTTTCCTTCGCGAGCGATACGAGCGCGTCGACGTCGCCCGTTTGTACGACCCGAACGACGATCATGCTGCGTCTCCCTTCATGTCTTCATCGTCGCGGCGGTGCAGCGGCACGCAGCGCACGACGTCCCCCTCCTTCACATCGAGCGCCGCGCGCACGTCGCCGGCCAGCGGCGCATGGGCGCCCCGCGCATCGGCCGTGTCGCCCGGCAGGTCGGCCAGCACGCAGCGGAACGATTCGCCGCTGCCGGTCGACACCATGTATGCGACGTCGCCCCGCTGGTGCGCGGCCTCGCGCACGACGCGCTCCGCGCCGTGCTTCACGCACGCGGTGCGGTCGACTTGCGCGGTCAACACCGGGCCTGCGTCGAAGATGTCGACGAAGCGGTCCGGCTCGAAGCCTTCCTCGAGATGGATGTCGTACGCGAGCAGCGCCGATTCGTTCGGCTCGCCGAGCACGCGCTGCGCGGCTTCCGGCAGCAGTGGCACGTAGAGCGGATACGCCGGCATCACTTCCGCGATGAACGTGCGGCTGCGGCCGCCCGACGCGATGTCGACATCGGTGAAGTTGCGGCCGAAGAACTTGCGGCCCACCGCTTCCCAGAACGGCGATGCGCCCGTGTCGTCGCTCACGCCCAGCAGCAGCGTGAACACTTCCGGCGTGAAGCGGCGACGGTTCGCGGCGATGTACATCATTCGCGCACGCGAGATCAGGTGCGCGGCCGCGTCTCCGCGCAGCGACGGGTCGACGTAGAAGCCGGCCAGCCGGCTCTTGCCGGTCAGCTCGTGCGACATCGTGAGCGCGTGGATCTTGCGGTTCACGTGCAGCTCGCGCGACGCGTGGATCAGCGCATCGTTGCGGAACGCGTAGAACGGTTCCGAGTAGCCGGCCGCGGCCACGATGCTCGCCGTGCCGAGCAGCTTGCCCGTCGACGAATCCTCGAGCACGAAGAGGTAGAACTCCTCGCCGGCGAAGTCGACGTCCGCGCGAAACGAATCCTCGGAGAGCGCCACGCGCGCTTCGAGCGCCGCGCGGTCGTGCGGCAGCGAGTGCAGGACCGGCTGCGCGGTGCGCGCCATGTGCGCGAGCGCATCGAGATCCGTGAGTTTGCCGGGGCGAACAAATAGCATCGTCGTTCCTGTCTGCGATGGGGGGCGCCGATCAGCGCGCGGTGGCTTCCTGGGCCGCGAGCACCTGCTCGACCGCCTTCTCGAAGCGCTTCACGCCTTCGTCGAGCAGGTCGAACGGGATCACGAGCGACGGGACGAAGCGCAGCACGTTCGGGCCCGCGATCAGCATGATCAGGCCGTTCTCGGCGGCGGCGGTGACGAAGTCCTTCGCACGGCCGTCGAATGCGGCGGTGAGTTCCGCGCCGACCAGCAGGCCCTTGCCGCGGATGTCCTTGAAGATGCCGAAGCGTGCGTTGATGCGTTCCAGCGCGCCCTTCAGTCGCACGCTGCGTTCGCGCACACCCTCGAGCAGCGCCGGGTCGCTGATCAGTTCCACGACCTTGTCCGCGATCGCCGACGCGAGCGGGTTGCCGCCGTACGTCGTGCCGTGCACGCCGACCTTGAAGTGCGCGGCCAGTTCGTTCGTCGTCAGCATCGCGCCGATCGGGAAGCCGTTGCCGAGCGCCTTCGCGGTGGTGAGGATGTCCGGCGTGACGCCCGTGTCCATGTACGCGTAGAACTGGCCCGTGCGGCCGACGCCCGTTTGCACTTCGTCGAAGATCAGCAGTGCGTCGTTGGCGTCGCAGGCTTCGCGCAGTGCCTTCAGGAAGGCCGGATCGGCCGGGATCACACCGCCTTCGCCCTGCACCGGCTCGACGATCACCGCGCAGGTTTGCGGGCCGATCGCGGCCTTGGCGGCTTCGATGTCGTTGAACGGCAGGTGCTTGATGCCTTCAGGCACCGGGCCGAAGCCTTCCGAGTATTTCGGCTGGCCGCCGACGCTGACCGTGAAGAACGTGCGGCCGTGGAACGACTGGACGAACGACACGATTTCGTATTTGTCAGCGCCGTGGCGGTCGAATGCGACGCGGCGTGCGAGCTTGAGGGCAGCTTCGTTTGCTTCGGCGCCCGAGTTCGCGAAGAACGCGCGGTCGGCGAAGGTCAGCGATTCGAGGCGCTTCGCGAGGCGCAGCACCGGCTCGTTCGTGTAGCCGTTGCCGATGTGCCAGAGCTTGCGGCCTTGTTCGTCCAGAACCTTCAGCAGTTCCGGGTGGCCGTGGCCCAGCGACGTCACCGCGATGCCGCAGGCGAAATCCACGTATTCGCGGCCGGCCGTGTCCCACACGCGCGAGCCCTCTGCACGGTCCGGCACGAACGGCGCGGGGGAGAATACCGGCACCATCACTTCGTCGAATGTCTGGCGGGTCACGGTCGAGGTCGTCATGGTCGTTCCTTTCGGTTTCGTAAGAGGGTTCAACAGGATCAAGTTTAGGTAAGGGTGACGCAAGCGTCTTGCGGATTTGCGACGGGTTCTATCGGAAGCGGATGGTTCGCCGTATTTTGCCCTTTCGGCGGGGGGTGGTTTTTTTGTGGGCTTTATTTGGGGTCGTTTGGTGGTGCGCGGTTTGTTGGCGTGAAGCACCTGTTGTCGTGAAGCACCTGGGGTCGTGTCGGTCTATCAGCGTCGCCCCTGCGCGGGGCGGCGGTTACTTTTCTTTGTCTTGCCAAAGAAAAGTAACCAAAAGAAAGGCGCTCGGATAACGCATGACCTCCCGGTGCCATAGCCATCAAAGTGGCCCTCGCCTAAGTGTCCGCGCCAGTCAGGATCCCGGAGTGGTTCGAGCAATGGGTCTGACATCACTCGCCACCCCACGGAGCGGTATACCGCCCGCTAGCTCCATCCTCGCTTCGCTCGGCTGTAAGGTTCTTCAGCCGCAATTCATGAGCCCGCGCGTCATCTGGAACGCCCACTGATCAGTTCGCCGAATCAGTGAGGCATCCGTTGCATAGCAACGACAAATTCGATTTATTGGATCGATGTGCTGCTCCACCACGATTCTGGAAACATTCGTCCAACCGCGTTGAAAAAGGGATGGGTGGACCTGTCGGCCGAGCGAAGCGAGGACGGAGCCAGCGGGCGCTATACCGCTCCGTGGGGCGGCGAGTGGTGTCAGACCCATTGCTCGAACCACTCCGGGTTCCCGCCTGGCGCGGACACTTAGGCGAGGGCCACTATGATGACCACGGCACCGGGAAGTCATGCGTTATCCGAGCGCCTTTCTTTTGGTTACTTTTCTTTGGCAAGACAAAGAAAAGTAACCGCCGCCCCGCGCAGGGGCGACGCTGATAGACCGACACGACCCCAGGTGCTTCACGACAACAAACCGCGCACCGCAAAAGACCTCAATCCTTGCCACCACGCTCGACAAGCGCCCCCCCACGAGGCTCACTACCCCCACCGGTCTGCTTCTCGAGCCACGCTCGCCGATCTTCCCGAGGCGTCACACCAAACCGCTCGCGATAAGCGTTGGAAAAATGCGCAGCAGAAGAGAACCCACAAGCGAGACTGACCTGAACCACCGACTTGCTGGTCCGCTGCAACTGGGTCCTGGCCTTGAGCAACCGGAGATTGAGGTAATACTTCGAGGGCATCGCCCCGAGATACTGGCGAAAAAGCCTTTCGAGCTGCCGCCGAGAAACGCCCACGAGCCCGGCGATCTCATCGGTCGTCAAGGGATCCTCGACATTGGCTTCCATCAAAAGCAACGCATCGTTCAGCCGAGGATGCCGCTCGCCCGGCGCGGTCACGAAAGGAATCCGCTGCCGCTCCTCGCCGCTGCGCAGCGTGCCGGCCCCGAGCGCATCGGCAATGCGCTCACCCAGATCCGCCCCGTGTTCCCGGCCGATCATGGCCAGCATGAAATCGACGGTCGCCTGCCCGCCCGCACAGGTCGCCCGATCGCGAT
The DNA here is from genome assembly GCF_053427845.1 of Burkholderia sp. AW49-1. NCBI lineage: Bacteria > Pseudomonadati > Pseudomonadota > Betaproteobacteria > Burkholderiales > Burkholderiaceae > Burkholderia > Burkholderia sp. AW49-1. Next base: position 110,494 of record NZ_JBSAXF010000016.1, read on the forward strand.
CGATCTCGAAGATCTGCTGCGTGACGATCGACCGCTCGAATTGTTCGGCGAACTGCTGATACGTCTCCCAGTTCACGCTCACGCGATATCCGGAAAGCTGCCCGGCCATCGCGAGCCACCACACGCCGTGGTGAATCCCGGTCACAACCGGCGTGCGCTGCCCGACCCGCGCGAGACTCGCGAGAAACAACCGATAGTCGGCAAACTGCTGAAACCGCTCCGACACGACGATCAGCCAGTCGCACGCGATCGCATCGTTGAACGCCGCATCGGCATGCCACTGCGCGCCGCCGGCGAGCGGCACCGGCCGCCCGTCCCACGAACACACCTGCCAGCGATACAGCAAGCGCCCGTCGATCTCGTTCGCGAGATGCAGCGCATCGACGATCGGACCCACACCCGACATCGACACGGGCGGCAATGCAACGATCGCCACCTGCGTCGTGCGGGTGGCGCCTGCGGGACGAGACACCGGTACCACGTATGAAACCCGCCCTTCGCGTTACTTGAGACTGCCCGACAGGAACTGCTTCAGACGCTCGCTCTGCGGACGCACCAGCACCTCCTTCGGATCGCCCTCTTCCTCGGTCCGCCCCTGATGCAGGAACATCACGTGGTTCGACACGTTGCGCGCGAAACCCATCTCGTGCGTGACGACGATCATCGTGCGGCCTTCCTCGGCCAGCTTCTGCATCACCTTCAGCACTTCACCGACCAGTTCCGGGTCGAGCGCCGAAGTCGGCTCGTCGAACAGCATCACGTCGGGATGCATCGCCAGCGCGCGCGCGATCGCGACGCGCTGCTGCTGCCCGCCCGACAGATGCGACGGATACTGCTTTTCGACGCGCGGCGGCAAACCGACCTTCTCCAGGTACTCGCGCGCACGCTCCTCGGCTTCCTTCTTCGAAATGCCGAGCACGTGCACCGGCGCTTCCATCACGTTCTCGAGCACGTTCATGTGCGCCCACAGATTGAAGTGCTGGAACACCATCGCGAGCTTCGTGCGGATGCGCTGCAACTGCTTGTGATCGGCAACCTCGAGCGCGCCGGCGCGGTCGGTCTTCGTGCGCACGGCCTCGCCGTCGACGACGATCTGCCCCGCATTCGGCCGCTCGAGAAAATTGATGCAGCGCAGGAACGTGCTCTTGCCCGAACCGCTCGCGCCGATGATGCTGATGACGTCGCCCGCCTTCGCGTTCAGCGACACGCCCTTGAGCACCTCGTTATCGCCGTAGCGCTTGTGAATGTCGACTGCGGCAAGCTTCACGGAAGCGGACGCGCTCGTTTGAGTGATCTCGGCCAACTGGCTCTCCTCGAAGTGAAATCAATGACGGCCGGCCGCGAGATACGCGAGCCAGTGGCGCTCCGCCCGGCGAAATGCCGCGACGAGTGCGAACGATACCGCAAGATAGATCAGCGCGGCGACACCGAACGACTGGAACGCCATGTAGGTCGCGGAATTGGCGTCGCGCGCGACCTTCAGTATGTCGGGCACGGTCGCCGTGAACGCGACAGTGGTCGCATGCAGCATCAGGATCACCTCGTTGCTGTACAGCGGCAGCGCGCGGCGCAGCGCCGAGGGCAGGATCACTCGGCGATACATCGTGAACGGCGACATCCCGTAAGCACGCGCCGCCTCGACCTCCCCGTGCGGAATCGCGCGAATCGCGCCGGCGAAGATCTCGGTCGTGTACGCGCAGGTGTTCAGCGCGAACGCGAGGATCGCGCAATTGAAGCCGCTGCGGAAAAACGCGTCGAGCAGCGAGTGCGACCGCACGAACTCGAGGCTGTACATGCCCGTGTACATCAGCAGCAGCTGCACGTAGAGCGGCGTGCCGCGAAACACGTACGTGTAAAACCGCACCGGCATCGACAGCCACTTCTTCTTCGACACGCGCGCGACCGCGAGCGGCACCGCGCACACGAAGCCGAGCGAAATCGACGCGACGAGCAGCCACAGCGTCACCGCAAGGCCGGAGAGGCGCTGGCCGTCCCAGTAAAGGAACGCCTGGCCGAATTCCTGGAGGATCTCGATCATAGTTCTGCGTGCCGCACGCCCATGGAATAACGCTTCTCGAGCTGGATCAGCACGAGGTTGGAAACGGTCGTGATCGCGAGGTAGATCAGCGCCGCGACGAGGATGAAGAAGAACATGTTGAACGTGCTCTTGCCGGCGTCCTGCGCGGCCTTCACGACGTCCGCGAGACCGATGATCGACACCAGCGCGGTCGCCTTCACGAGCACCTGCCAATTGTTGCCGATGCCGGGCAGCGCGAAACGCATCATCTGCGGAAACATGATCCGCACGAACACGCGCATCCCGCTCATCCCGTACGCCGCGCCGGCCTCGAGCTGGCCGCGCGGCACCGACAGGAACGCCCCGCGGAACGTCTCGGTGAAGTACGCGCCGTAGATGAAGCCGAGCGTCAGCACGCCGGCGACGAACGGATCGATGTCGATCTGGTCCCAGCCGACGAGGTCGGTGAACTGGTTCAGCCAGATCTGGATGCTGTAGAACAGCAGCAGCATCAGGACGAGATCGGGCACCGAGCGGATCAGCGTCGTATAACCGGTCGCGATCGCTCGCAGCACCCGGTTATGCGACAGCTTCGCCACCGCGCCGATCAGCCCCAGCGCCACCGCGGCGGCGAGCGACAGCACCGACAGCTCGATGGTCTGCACGGTGCCGGCCCAGAGGACAGGACCAAAGCCGTAAAGGAACACGCGCGTCTCCAGTGTTGATATGAACACCGGCACGCATACCTTCCCGCGCCGGGCTGACGCGGATAGTCGCAAGCGAAATTGATTGCCTCAAATCACCGTGCGCGTGATTGCTGCGTCGCAGCAATTCGTCGCACCATTTGCAGGCAAGACCTACGCCACTGTTTCAAAAGGAAAAAAGCCGCTTCCTGACAGTCGGATGACACGCAGGGAAGCGGACTTTTTGCAATTTTCCGGTCGCTTTTTCGATATAGCGCCGCGGGTGGTCTCACCGCCCCTTCAGGATGTCGGAGCGCGAAGTCGTATAGACAAGCCCGTCCGGGCCGAAATGAACGTTGAAGAATGCGTCGGTGTTCACGCCGTCCTCGAGCCACCGCCAGCTCCACACGATCTCGGGCTTCAGCGGGTACTGCGCGATGTCGCCCGGCTTGCCGAGCAGGCGCCGCACCTCGTCCTCGGTCATCCCCGGGCGCACCTTCGCGAAGTTCTCGGCGGTCAGCACCTGCGTCGCGCCCGTGTAATGCCCGCTCGCGTCGAGGTCGACGAACCAGGTCTGGTTGCCCATCGGGCCGCGCGGATATTCGAGGCGCTTCGAGCCGTCGGTGAACGCGCGCTCGGTCTCGGGCTTGCCCATCGTGGCGCGCACGTCGGCTTCGGTCGATACGCCGGCCTTCAGCCCCTTGAGCAGCAGCGGCGCCGGCTTGATCGCGTTGAAGAAGTCCCTGATACGTTGCACGTCGAGATTGCCTTGCTTGTCGTCGCAGCCGGTCAGCGCCAGCGCGGCGGCCAGCATCGTCACGGGAAGCAGCCGGAAACGGAAAATCATCGGAAGAAATGCGCGTCGAGAAAACACGCGGCAAGGATACCCGTGCAACGCCAAAAGCGCGAGACGGGCGCGCGGCCCGTCTCGTGTTCAGTGCATCGTTTCGGTTTGCGCCTCGGCCTCGCGGCTCGCCTGCGGGGTGCGCGCCCCGGCCGGCACCGCCTTGATCCGTCGGCGCGTGCGCACCAGTTCGGCCAGCTGCCACGAACCTAGCGCCAGGCAGCCGAACAGCACCTCGCGGCCGCGCTTGACCAGCGCGAGCGACAGCGCCGTCTCGCGATCGACGCCGAACATCTGCGCGAGCAGCACGACGGTCGCCTCCTGCACGCCGAGGCCGCCCGGCACCATGAACGCCGCATGCCGCACGGCCTGCGTCATCGCCTCGATCGCGATCGCGCCGCCGATCGATACCGGGTGGCCGAGCAGCGCGAGCGCCCAGTAGATTTCGAGCGCGCCGAGCACGTAGCCGGACAACTGCCAGAAGAACGCGCTGAACAGCAGCGCCGTGCGCGACATCAGTGCGTCGATGTCGCCGTCGAGACGGCGGCCGTCGACGCCCTGCAGCAACCGGTGCGAATCGCCGAGCAGACGCCCCGCGAACCGCTCGATCGCATGGAAGATCCCGCCGCGACGCATCAGCACGACGCCGAGCACCGGCAGCGGCAGCGTCAGCAGCAGCGCGAGGCCGATCGTGCCGCCGCCCATGTCGTGCGTCGTCGCGAGCAGCAGCACGAGGCCGAGCGCGGCGAATGCATACTGGACGACGATCGTAACCAGCACCTCGACGATCACCGACGCGGTCACGCGGCTCGCGTCGGGCACCTGCCAGCGCGCCATCCGGATCCCGACCAGCTCGCCGCCGATCCCGACCACCGGCAGCAGCCGGTTCACGGCTTCGCGCACGGTCGCGACCCACCAAAGGAACGACAGCGACGCGCGCCGGTCGAGCAGCTGGTGCCACGCATATGCGTCGAGCAGCAGCGGCAGCGCATGGAACGGCACGAGCCACAGCAGCGCGAAACCGGCGCGCTCGAGCATCTGCGTCACGTCGCCGATGCCTTCGTGCAAACCGAGCGCGAGCAGGATGCCGATGCCGATCGGCCAGCCGAGCCATTTGATCCATTTGGTCATGACGGCTGCGCCCCCGCTTCGCGCGACGCTCGCGTGCCGCGCCGCGCCGCGGGCTGGCCGAACACGTCCGCAAAACCGCCGGTCGCGACGCCCGCGGCCTTCAGCGCGGCCGCGACGCGCGGCGACAGCAGCGCGTCCAGCTCGTCGACCGGACGGTAATCGGCCATCGTCGGCGTGATCGGGCCGTCGCCCGCTTCCGCCGGATGACAGTAGATCTCGCCGACGCCGGGCGGCAGCGCCGCGAGCGCGTCGAGCAGCACGGCCTCGTCCATGGCGCCCGTATGCTCGATTCCGACCACATAGTCGTTATGCGCAAGCCCCGCGCGGTCGAGCCGCGCGCGCACCAGCGCGATCCACGGCTTGAGCAGCGCGGGCGCGCTCGTTTCGTACGGCAACCGCACCGCGCGCAGCCCGTAGTCGCGGCCGATCTCGATGATCATCGACAGCACGGTCGGATGCAGATGGAAATGCTTGTGCGCGTTCACGTGGTCGAGCGGCAGGCCGCTCGCCGCGAACGCATCGAACTGCGCGCGGATCTCGCGGCGCAGCTGCGCACGCACGTGCGGCAGGAAGAAGAAGCGGCAGCCGTCCTTCGCCATCGCATCGCCGAACCGCCCGTCGGGGCCGACGAGCGCGGGTATTTCATGCGCGGGCAGCGTGGCCGGCCCGTCCGCGAGCACGAGATGCAGGCCGACCGCGAGCGACGGCAGCCGCCGCGCGCGTTCGATCGCATCCTGCGCCGCGGGCGCACCGACCATCAGGCTCGCGGCGTTCAGCACGCCGTCGCGATGCGCGCGCTCGACCGCCGCGTTGACGCGCGGGTGCAGCCCGAAGTCGTCCGCGGTGAAGATCAGCGCCCGCGCCGCCCGCTGCGTCGTCACGAATCAGGCCTCGTGCGCGCGCAGGAAGCGGAAGAACTCGACGCCTTCGCGCAGACGGCGCTTCATCATGTCCCAGCTCGTCAGCATCTCGCGGACGATCTCCCAGATCTTCGACGGACGGAAGTAGAACTGGCGATAGAACTGCTCGAGGTGGTGATAGATCTCGTCGCGCGATAGGTGCGCATAGCCGATCGCCGCCAGCTGCACGCCTTCCTTGCTCACCAGGTTGATGGTCTTGTTCTCTTCCATCCAGCCGTTTTCCACGGCCTGCTTGTAGAGCGTCGTGCCCGGATACGGCGCGGCGAGCGACACCTGGATCGTATGCGGATTGATTTCCTTCGCGTACTCGATCGTCTTCTTGATGGTTTCCTGCGTCTCGCCCGGCAGGCCGAGAATGAAGGTGCCGTGGATCTTGATGCCGAGCTTCTTGCAGTCCGCGCTGAAGCGGCGCGCGAAATCGGTGCGCACGCCCTTCTTGATGTTCACGAGGATCTGGTCGTCGCCGGATTCGAAGCCGACCAGCAACAGGCGCAGGCCGTTTTCCTTCATGACCTTCAGCGTCTTGTACGGCACGTTCGCCTTCGCGTTGCACGACCACGTCATGCCGAGCTTGCCCAGACCGATGGCGATGGCTTCGGCGCGCGGCAGGTCATCGGTGAAGGTGTCGTCGTCGAACATCAGTTCCTTCACTTCCGGCATGTTGTCGCGGATCCACTTCGCTTCGGCGAGCACGTTCTCGACCGAGCGCGTGCGGTAGCGATGGCCGCTGACCGTCTGCGGCCACAGGCAGAACGTGCAGCGCGACTTGCAGCCGCGGCCCGTATAAATCGACACGTACGGGTAATTCAGGTAGCCGATGAAGTAGTTGTCGATCTTCAGGTCGCGCTTGTAGACGGGCGCGACGAACGGCAGTTCGTCCATGTTCTCGAGGATCGGACGCGCTTCGTTGTGCTCGATCGAGCCGTCCTTCGCGCGCCAGCTCAAGCCCTTGATCTCGGGGAACGGCTTGCCTTCGGCGATTTCCTTGCAGGTGTAGTCGAATTCCTCGCGGCACACGAAGTCGATCGCCTCGCTCGCCGTGAGCGAGTTGTGCGGATCGACCATCACCTTCGCGCCCACCATGCCGACCAGCATCGACGGCTTCATCTTCTTGAGATCCTGCGCGAACATCGCGTCGGTCGGGAACGACGGCGTGCTCGTGTGGATGATCACGAGGTCGTAGTCGTTCGCGATCTTCAGCGTCTCTTCGACCGACAGGCCGTCGGCCGGCGCGTCGACGACGCGGCTGCCCGGCACGAGCGCGGCCGGCTGTGCAAGCCACGTCGGGTACCAGAAGGAACGGATTTCGCGCTTCGCCTGGTAGCGCGAGCCGGCTCCGCCGTCGAAGCCGTCATACGAAGGGGCCTGCAAGAACAGCGTTTTCATGAATGCTCCGGTAGCCTGCATAGTTCGATTCGTTTCAACGATTCAGTCAATCAACCGCGGGCCGCCCTGCCGGCGCCCGCCTCTCTGTCATGTCGCGTCGCGCGGCGTTGCCGCGCGGCGCGTCTCGGCCTTCGGGCCGGATTCGATCGGGGCCAGGCGCATGGCCGGCTCCCCCGGGGAAGATCCTCAGCGGCCGTCCCCGCCTTCCACTGCCGCCGTCGCGCGTTCGCCGCCGACGACCGTCATCCTCGCGCCACGCCACACGACGTGCGTGCCGAACGCGGCCGCGAGCCATTCGAGCGCCAGCAGCGTGTCGCGCACCGCGACGAGCGGCAGATCGCGCCAGAACGCGCGCCAGCCGTCCTCGCCGCGCGCGTGCAGCACGAGCCGCCCGAACGCGCCGACGACGGCCGCGCCACCCGCCAGCGGGCCGGCGACGGTGCCATCGAGACGTAGTGCCAGTGCCGCGCCGATCACGAGCCACGGTACGGTAAACGTGATGAACAGAAACGCGAAGCCGGTCGGATTCAGCGAACGGATCGTGCGCAGCCAGCGCGTCTCGCGGTGCCACAGCGGCCCGAACGACGGCTCGATCACGTCGGTCGCGACCTCGACCTCGGACAGCACGGTGCGCCGCCCGAGGCGGCGCGGCAGCTCGGCGAGCCAGAAATCGTCGGCCAGTTCGTCCTTCAGCGCGATGAAGCCGCCGATCCGGTCGAGCGTGTCGCGCGTCAGCGCGAGCGTCGCGCCGAAGCCGAAGCGGCTCGAGCGGCCGAGGTGCGTGATCCGTACCGACGGCGCGAACCACGCGTCGACGAACTGCGCACCGATGCGCGTCCAGAATCCGCCGACGCTGCGCGCATGATACAGGCACGTGACGACCCCGACTGACGCGTCGGCGAGTGGCGCCGTCACGCGCTCCAGGTAATCCGGCTTCACCGCGATGTCGCTGTCCGCGATCACGATGCGGCCATACTTCGCGCGCTCGGCCAGATTGATCAGGTTGCTGACCTTCAGGTTCTTGCCGTGCACGCGCGCGTCGATCACGAGCGTGATGTCGCATTCCGGATAATCGCCCCGCAGCCGCTCGACCACGGCGATGGCGGGATCGGCCGCCGACGCGACCCCGAACAGCACTTCATGGCGCGGGTGGCGCTGCTCGCAGAAGGTCGCGAGGTTCTCGTACAGGTGCGGCTCCGCGCCGCACAGCGGCTTGAGCACGCTGACGGGCTCGAAGCCGTCGCGCGCGGCGGTGCGTGGCGTGCGCGGACGCGGCGCGAACGCGGCGACGAGCGCATAGCCGGCCGCGGCCAGCGTGAACACGGTCAGGAGCCAGTCCAGCAACGTGACGGCGGGCGTCATGCTCGACGCCCTCGGGTAACGCGCGCGCCCTGCCGATCGATCGAACCGGGTTGAACGTGATTGGATATTCCGACAGCAACGAACGCGGGCACGACCCGACTCCTTGTTCCAGCAGCGTCTGTGTAATGGGGAGGCACGGCCCGTTCCCCGAAGGCGGCCATGCCCGGCTTCGCGTGGCGTGTCCTCGCGCGATGCCCGGACGGGATGCGGGAAGATTCGAATGGCTACCATCGGCACAACATGGGCAGGCGCCGGATTTTATCAGCCCGCGCCGCCCCGCGCTCGGACGCCACGTGAAACGGACTGGTGCGATTTCGGCAAAGCTGTGCGACCGAGGAACCATTCTGGTACCACCTCGTTCACGTTAGCGTAAGCGCTTTGCAGGCATATTGCAGTCTTGAAAATCAACCGTTTCGTGGAAATTTGTACGTCGATGCGAAGACATGTCCAATCGCGGTAAAGTTTGGTAATTATTCGGCGATTAGGCTTATTTTTGCAACAATCGCCGAGCCTCACCTTGCACCCCTGAAAGGCTCATGGGTATCCGCGCGTCGCCAGCGCGTTCCGGAACCCTTTGGCAAAATCGTCGGCATCTGTTGCGCATGCGCATCACCGCGCCCCTCCCCTTCGAAGGCCACCGATGATTCCGTTTTCCGTACTCGATCTCGCCCCCATTCCCGCCGGCGCCGACGCCGCCCAGGCGTTCCGCAACACAGTCGATCTCGCGCAGCACGCGGAGCGCCTCGGCTACCGGCGCTACTGGCTCGCCGAACATCACAACATGCCCGGCATCGCGAGCGCGGCGACCGCCGTCGTGATCGGTCATGTGGCGGGCGCGACGAAGACGATCCGCGTCGGCTCGGGCGGGATCATGCTGCCGAACCATGCGCCGCTCGTGATCGCCGAGCAGTTCGGCACGCTCGCATCGCTGTATCCGGGGCGCATCGACCTCGGGCTCGGCCGTGCGCCCGGCACCGACCAGACCACGTCGCGCGCGCTGCGCCGCGACCTGATCGGCAGCGCCGACTCGTTTCCGGACGACGTCGCCGAGCTGCAGCGCTACTTCGCGGAACCGGTGCCCGGCCAGCGCGTGCGCGCGGTGCCCGGCGCGGGGCTGGACGTACCCGTGTGGCTGCTGGGTTCGAGCCTCTTCAGCGCGCAGCTCGCCGCGATGCTCGGGCTGCCGTTCGCATTCGCGTCGCACTTCGCGCCGGACTATCTGATGCGCGCGCTCGAGCTTTATCGCGCGCAGTACCGGCCGTCGGCCGCGTGGCCGAAACCGCATGCGATGGTCGGGGTCAACGTGTTCGCGGCCGATACCGATGACGAGGCGCGGCGCCTCTTCACGTCGCTGCAGCAGCAGTTCATCAACCTGCGCCGCGGCACGCCGGGCAAGCTGCCGCCGCCCGTCGACGCGCTCGAGGCGAGCGAGTTCGAACTCGCGAACGTCGCGCACGCGCTGTCGTTCGCGGCCGTCGGCTCGCGCGACACGGTGCGCGACAAGCTGCGCGACCGGATCGCGCAGACGGGCGCGGACGAGGTCATCGTCACCGCACAGATCTACGATCACGCCGCGCGGGTGCGCTCGTTCGAGCTGGCGGCACAGATCCGCGACGAACTCGCGAACGAAACCCGCTGACCGCGCGGGTGCGCCCGCGCAGGCGTCACTGCGGGTGCACCGCCTCCATCCCTTCGAGCAGCGCCTTGTGGAATGCGTCCGGGTCCTGGATCTGCGGCGCGTGCCCGAGCGCCGGGAATTCGACGAGCTGCGCGCCGGGAATCACCGCCTGCGTGCGTTTCGCGAGCTCCGGGTAACGGCCGAGCTTCGCGTGCACCTCGGGCGGCGCCACGTCCTTGCCGATCGCGGTCGTGTCCTTGTCGCCGATCAGCAGCAGCGTCGGCACTCGGATCGCGCCGAGTTCGTAGACCACCGGCTGCGTGAGGATCATGTCGTAGATCAGCGCGGAGTTCCACGCGACCGCGTCGCGGCCCGGGCCGCGATACATGCCGGCGAGCATCTGCACCCAGCGCTCGTATGCCGGCGCCCATTTGCCCGCGTAGTAGGTCGCCTGCTCGTAGCGGCGGATGCCGTCCGCCGTCGTCTTCTGCTCGCGTGCATACCAGTAGTCGACCGACAGCGGCGGCACGCCGAGCGCCTTCCAGTCCTCGAGGCCGATCGGGTTCACCAGCACGAGTTGCTCGGTCGCCTTCGGATACATCAGCGCGTAGCGCATCGCGAGCATCCCGCCCGTCGAATGGCCGACGATCGTCGCCGACTTCACGCCGATCGACTCGAGCAGCGCATGCGTGTTGCGCGCGAGCTGCTGGAAGCTGAACTGGTAACGCTCGGGCTTCGACGATTTGCAGAAGCCGATCTGGTCCGGCGCGATCACGCGATAGCCGGCGCGGCTCAGCACACCGATCGTGTCCTCCCACGTCGCCGCGCAGAAGTTCTTCCCGTGCAGCAACACGATGGTGCGACCGTTCGGGTGCGCCGGCTGCACATCCATGTACATCATTTCGAGGGTTTCGCGCTGGGACACGAACGCGTAGCGGTGCACCGGCTCCGGATAGGCAAAGCCTTCCAGGCGGGGGCCGTACGCGGGCCCGTCGTTACCGGCCGGCGCCGGGACAGCGGCCGCGGCTGGCGTCGCGCATGCGGCAGCGACACCCGCGCCGAGCACGGCGGCGCGCGCGAGGGACAACATCTTGCGAATCGAAGGCATGGCGATCACGGTAATGGGAAATGCACGCGGGCAGCCAGGCGGCTGCGCGCCCCGCGATTCTACGCGGTCAAGCTGACGACGGCGCGCAACACTCGATGACCGAGCGACTTCCGCGCACGCGACGATCTCGGGTATCGTGTGACGTGACCCTGAAACGCCTGCAGGCGAACGCTCATGAAAAACGTCCTCAGCATTCAGTCGCACGTCATCTACGGACATGCCGGCAACAGCGCGGCCGTGTTCCCGATGCAGCGCCTCGGCGTCAACGTCTGGCCGCTCAACACCGTCCAGCTGTCGAATCACATGCAGTACGGCCACTGGGCCGGCAGCGCGATCGACGCCGCGAAGATGGAGCAGCTCGTCGACGGGGTCGCCGCGATCGGCGCGCTCAAGCGCTGCGACGCGGTGCTGTCCGGCTTCGTCGGCTCGCCGGCGCAGGCGCGCGCGACGGTCGAGATCGTGCGCTCGGTGAAGGCGATGAACCCGAACGCGTGGTACTTCTGCGATCCGGCGCTGGGCCAGACGGGCGGCATCCGGCCCGAGCCCGGTGTCGAGGAATTCATCGTCCAGGAGATGCCGGCGCTCGCGGACGGCATGTCGCCGAACCACACCGAGCTGCAGAAGCTCGCCGGGCGACGCATCGAGACCGTCGCCGAAGCCGTCGACGCCTGCCGCGCGCTGATCCGCCGCGGCCCGAAGATCATCCTCGTCAAGCACCTGCACGACCGTAACAGCCCGGCCGACCGCTTCAACATGCTCGCCGTCACCGAGACCGAAGCGTGGATCGGCCAGCGCCCGCTGTATGCGTTTCCTCGCCATCCGGTCGGCGTCGGCGACCTCACCAGCGCCATCTTCGTCGCGCGCCGGCTGCGCGGCGACTCGGTGCGCGCCGCGTTCGAACACACGCTTGCGGCCGTGCACGCGGTCGTGAAGGCGACCTACGACGCGCGCCGCTACGAGCTCGAACTCGTCGCCGCGCAGGATGAAATCGCGCGCCCGAGCGAATGGTTCGGCGCGTGGGTGACGGACGCCTGACGCCGCCGCATCCGCGTCGCGGGCGCGCGTCACCTGCTGTTCTGCTGTTCTGCTGTTCTGCTGTTCTGCTGTTCTGCTGTTCTGCTGTTCTGCTGTTCTGCTGTTCTGCTGTTCTGCTGTTCTGCTGTTCTGCTGTTCTGCTGTTCTGCTGTTCTGCTGTTCTGCTATCCGCTTTCCCGCTGTCCGCATCCCCGTTTCCCGTGCATCACGACCGTCGGCCGTCGTCCGTTCAATGCCGCGCGTGCAAACGTTTCCGGACTTCACATGAATGACACCGAATACTCGCTATGCTCGCGGCGGCACGACTGGCGCAGCCGCATCCTGCGCCGCGGACGCGCCCGTTATTTCCCGCATTTCCCGCCAACCGGCTCCCCCTTTAACGCACGATAACGACCATGACCCGATCGAACCGTCGTGACTTCCTGCGCGTCGCCGCCGGCACTGCCGGCGCCGCCGCGCTGAACCTGTTCCCGCCCGTGATCCGCGATGCGCTCGCCATTCCCGCGAACCGCCGTACCGGCACGATCCGCGACATCGAACACATCGTGATCCTGATGCAGGAGAATCGCTCGTTCGACCATTACTTCGGCACGATGCGCGGTGTCCGCGGCTTCGGCGACCCACGCCCGCTGCGTCTCGCGAACGGCAAGTCGGTGTTCCACCAGCCGGTCGGCCCGGCCGAGCTGCTGCCGTTCCACCCGGGCGCCGACAAGCTCGGCCTGCAGTTCCTGCAGGACCTGCCGCACGGCTGGCAGGACATGCATGCCGCGTGGAACAAGGGCCGCTACGACCAGTGGGTGCCGAACAAGGGCACCACGACGATGGCGTACCTGAAGCGCGACGACATCCCGTTCCACTATCAGCTCGCCGACGCGTTCACGATCTGCGACGCGTACCACTGCGCGATCCCCAGCTCGACCGACCCGAACCGCTACTACATGTGGACCGGCTACGTCGGCAACGACGGCACGGGAGGCGGCCCTGTGCTCGGCAACGAGGAAAAGGGCTACGGCTGGACGACCTATCCGGAAGTGCTCGAGCAGGCCGGCGTGTCGTGGAAGATCTACCAGGACGTCGGCACGGGGCTCGACGCGAACGGCTCGTGGGGCTGGACGCAGAACCCGTACATCGGCAACTACGGCGACAACGCGCTGCTCTACTTCAACCAGTACCGCAGCGCGCTGCCCGGCACGCCGCTGTACGAAAAGGCGCGCACCGGCACCAACATCAGCGCCGGCGGCACGCTGTTCGACGTGCTGCAGCAGGACGTGAAGAACGGCACGCTGCCGCAAGTGTCGTGGATCTGCGCGCCGGAAGCCTACTCGGAGCACCCGAACTGGCCGGCGAACTACGGCGCGTGGTACATCGAGCAGGTGCTGAAGGCGCTCGTGTCGAATCCCGACGTGTGGAGCAAGACCGCACTCTTCATCACCTACGACGAGAACGACGGCTTCTTCGACCACGTGCAGCCGCCGTTCGCACCGCAGTCGCGCGACAACGGGTTGTCGACGGTCGCGACGACCAACGAGGTGTTCGCCGGCGACGCATCGCACATGGCCGGCCCGTATGGGCTCGGGCCACGTGTGCCGATGCTGGTGGTGTCGCCGTGGACCAAGGGCGGCTGGGTCTGCTCGCAAACCTTCGATCATACGTCGCTACTGCAATTCATCGAAGCGCGCTTCGGCACGCAGTACGCGGTCACCGCGGCGAACGTGTCGCCGTGGCGCCGCACGGTGTGCGGCAACCTGACGTCCGCGTTCGACTTCGCGACGCCCGACGCAAGCTGGCCGCAGCTCCCGGACACGAGCGGCTACGCGCCGCCCGACCGCAACCGTCACCCCGACTACATCCCGGTGCCGCCGGTCGTCCAGCATCTGCCGAAGCAGGAGGCCGGCCTGCGTCCGGCGCGTGCGCTGCCGTACGAACTGTTCGTGCACGGCCGGATCGACAACGCGAGCGGCCAGTTTCGGCTGACCTTCGCGAACACCGGCACCGCGGGCGCGGCGTTCCAGGTTCAGGCGCGCAATCGCGTCGACGGCCCGTGGACCTACACGGTCGACGCCGGCAAGCGGCTTTCCGACACGTGGAGCCCGGCACCGTCGCTCGGCCTGTACGACCTCGACGTGTACGGCCCGAACGGCTTCTATTGCCACTTCCGCAGCCCCGCCGCGTTGGCGGTCGGCGCCGCGAGCGTCAACCCCGAGGTAATCTACGGCTACGACGTCGCGAACGGCAACATCACGCTGCGCCTGATGAACCGCGGCCACAAAACCGTGCGGCTCAAGGTGACGAACGCATACGGCCACGGCCACGCGCGTGAGTTCGACCTCAAGCCGGGCACGCACGTCGACGACTACTGGGACCTGCGCGGCAGCAACGGCTGGTACGACCTGACCGTCAGCGACGGCAAGCCGCTCGGCTTCCAGCGCCGCTTCGCGGGTCACGTCGAGACCGGCCGCCCGAGCACCAGCGACCCGGCCATCCGCACGACCGCGGCGCACGACGACGCCGAAGCCGCATCGGACGCGCTGTCCGACTGACGGCTCTCATGACACGGCGCGGCCCCGGCGGGCCGCGCCGTGTTCGAACTCCGCACCGCCGCCCGCCTCCCCGCCCGTCGCGCTCGCGACGGGAAACTCCCGATACCGGCCGTCCGCGCTCGCGTGGAAGCTATGCGCAAATCCGCACCGAATGCGCGGCAAATTGCCAAGACCCGCACATATCGGCGACCTATATATCGAGGCGATCGGGGCTCCTCGCAGAGCCTGACGGGAGATTCTTCCGGGAAGCATCAGCATGCCGACCTCCCCGCCCGATTCCGAGAAGCGGTCGAACCGCCCGCCCGTCGCACGCGCCCGGCCCGCCGGCTGCGTGCGGTATCCACCCGCTGGTGTAAGAACAAGAGGAACGAACATGAAATTCCGTCATTCCCTGTTGTCGGTATCGGTCGTATCCGCGGTAGCTCTCCTCTCGCAACAGGCCGCTCAGGCGGCCGACTCGACCGACGTCAAGGTCGGCTTCGCCGCGCCGCTTACCGGCGTGAACGCCGGTTACGGCAAGGATCTCCAGAACGGCGTGCAGCTCGCGCTCGACGATGCGGCCGCGCAGAAGATCCAGATCGCCGGCAAGCCCGCGCACTTCAATCTCGTCGTGCAGGACGACCAGGCCGACCCGCGCATCGGCGTGCAGGCCGCCCAGGCGCTCGTCGACCAGAACGTGTCGGTGGTGGTCGGCCACTTCAACTCCGGCACGACGATTCCGGCGTCGGTGGTCTACGACAAGGCCGGCATCCCGGTGATCGACCCGGCCGCGACCAATCCGACGCTCACGTCGCGCGGGCTCGCGAACATGTTCATGGTGATCGCGACCGACGGCCAGAACGCCGGCAACGCGGGCAAGTACGCCGTGGACGTGACCAAGGCGAAGCGCATCGCGATCATCGACGACCGCACCGCATTCGGCCAAGGCGAGGCCGACGAGTTCGAGAAGGCCGTGAAGGCGGCCGGCGGCAACATCATCGGCCGCGAGTTCACCAGCAACCAGGCGGTCGACTTCCGCGCGCAGATCACGAGCCTGAAGGGCAAGAACCCCGACCTGATCTTCTTCGGCGGTCTCGACTCGCTCGCCGCGAACTTCATCAAGCAGATGCGCCAGCTCGGGCTGAACGCGCAGTTCGTCGGCGGCGGCGGCGTGAAGGACAACGAGTTCATCAAGATCGCCGGCCCGGCCGCGGAAGGCGCGATGGCGTGGGAATACGGTCGGCCGCTCGACGAGCTGCCGCAGGGCAAGGATTTCGAGCAGAGGTTCAAGAAGCGCTTCGGCGTCGACGTGCTGTCGTATGCGCAGTTCGGCTACGACGCGGCGTGGGCGGCGATCAAGGCGATGCAGGCGGTCAACTCGACCGATCCGAAGGTCTATCGCCCGGCCCTGAAGAAAGTCGACTTCGAAGGTGTCACCGGCCGCATCTCGTTCGCGAGCGACGGCTCGCTGAAGAGCGGGATGTCGACGCTGTATCAGGTGAAGAGCGGTGCGTGGAAGACCATCGTGACGAAGGGAGGCTGATCGAGCGGGATTGGCGGCCTGGACAGCCGGGCCGCCGGCGCGCGGGGGCGGTGGCGGGAACGTCGCCCCGCCTTCACACGCGCGATGCAGGCACCGGCGGCGGACAGGTGCCGGCAATGAAATGACCGGCGCAGGCGCGCCGCCCTCATACGATGACTGATGTTTTGGTGATATTGGCCCGCTGCAATGCACGGGCCGTCTCGTCAGCCGGCCTGCGTGTCGCGTTCCGCCTCGGCCGCCTCGTGCGCACGGCGCAGCCGCTCGCGGCTGTTGGTCAGGTGCGTGCGCATCGCGGCACGCGCGGCTTCCGGGTCGTGACGCGCGATCGCCTCGTAAATGTCTTCATGCTCGTGATTGAGCCGGCCGACGTAGCGCTCGAGGTCGTCGCCGGCGAAGCGCGCCGAATTCACGCGCGTGCGCGGAATGATCGACGCGCCGAGCTGCGTCATGATGTCGACGAAGTAGCGGTTGCCGGTGGACTGCGCGATCTGCAGGTGGAACTGGAAATCGAGCTGGGCCGTGTCGCGGCCGCCGCCCGCCCCCGACGCGATCGCGTCGAGCGCGCGCCGCAGCGCGCCGAGGTCGGTATCGTTCGCGCGCTGCGCCGCGAGGCTCGCGCATTCGCTTTCAAGGCTGATGCGCAGCTCGAGCACGGCCAGCACGTCGCGCAGCGTCGTGATGGTCGCGGGATCGATGCCGAGCGTCTGGCGGCGCGTCGGTTCGAGCACGAAGCTGCCGATGCCGTGGCGCGTCTCGATGAGGCCGCTCGCCTGCATCCGCGAGATCGCTTCGCGCACGACCGTGCGGCTGACGCCCTGCGCCGCCATGACTTCGGTTTCGGTCGGCAGCTTGTCGCCGGGACGCAGCGTGCCGTTTTCGATCTGCGCGGTCAGCGCGTCGACGACATCTTGTGCGAGGCTGCGTGCGCGACGGCGCGGCGCTGCGGGAAGCGTGGGCACGGACATGAGGCCGGTTCCTTTTTGAATGATCGTAATGTGAGCCGAGGGTTTACGCGGGGTTTGAGCGAACGCCGATGATTCATTATACTGCGTCACAAGTCATCCGACGACTGATGATCGAGCCACGGATCTCCTGTCGACCGAGGCCGGCGTACAAGCACCTGCCAGGTCCCGTGGTTCGCGATCGGCCGACATTCGCGCTTCTGCGCGGCTGCCGGCGCCCGGTTTCACGGTCGACCGAAGCGCGCATCCGCGCTTGTTCCGGTCTGCCGTGACACAGGCATCGAGCGGGTCGCCCCCACCCTTTCGGGTTGCTGTCGACATGCGGGGCTTGCGCGCCGCGCACGTCGGTTGTCGAATGATCGCACCTCCCGCCGCGCGCGGCAAAGCTTTTGCCGCACGGCATTGCCCACTCTTTCGCCATCGCCGCCATGAACGCCGTCACTGCCTCGCCTTCCCACGACACGCCGCGCATCGTCGACCTGCAAGCCATTCCGGTCGCCGGCCACGACAGCATGCTGCTCAACCTGAGCGGTGCGCACGGCCCGTTCTTCACCCGCAACCTCGTGATCCTGAAGGACAGCTCGGGCCGCACCGGCGTCGGCGAGGTGCCGGGCGGCGAAAGCATCCGCCGCACGCTCGAGGATGCGCGCGCGCTCGTGGTCGGTCAGCCGGTCGGCAACTACCATGCGGTGCTCAACGACGTGCGGCGCACCTTTGCCGACCGCGACGCGAGCGGCCGCGGCCTGCAGACCTTCGACCTGCGCACCACGATCCACGCGGTCACTGCGCTCGAGGCCGCGCTGCTCGACCTGCTCGGCCAGCATCTCGGCGTGCCCGTGGCCGCCCTGCTCGGCGAGGGACAGCAGCGCGAGCGCGTCGAGATGCTCGGCTACCTGTTCTACGTCGGCGACCGCACGCAAACCGCGCTGCCCTACCGCGACGGCCGCGGCGCGACCGACGACTGGACGGGCGTACGCGACCAGGCGGCATTGACCCCCGAGGCAGTCGTGCGCCTCGCCGAAGCCGCGCATGCGCGCTACGGGTTCAACGACTTCAAGCTGAAGGGCGGTGTGTTCGAAGGCGCACGCGAGATCGAAGCCGTGACGGCGCTCGCCGAGCGCTTCCCCGAAGCACGCGTGACGCTCGATCCGAACGGCGCGTGGTCGCTCGACGAGGCCGTGCAGCTGTGCCGCGACCTGCATCACGTGCTCGCGTATGCGGAAGATCCGTGCGGTGCGGAAAACGGCTACTCGGGCCGCGAGGTGATGGCCGAATTCCGCCGCTCGACCGGGCTGCCGACGGCGACCAACATGATCGCGACCGACTGGCGGCAGATGGGTCATGCGGTGCAGCTGCAGGCGGTCGACATCCCGCTCGCCGACCCGCACTTCTGGACGATGCAGGGCTCGGTGCGCGTAGCGCAGATGTGCCGCGACTGGGGCCTCACGTGGGGCTCGCATTCGAACAACCACTTCGACGTGTCGCTCGCGATGTTCACGCACGTCGCGGCCGCCGCGCCCGGTCAGGTCACTGCGATCGACACGCACTGGATCTGGCAGGACGGCGAACGGCTGACGCGCGAGCCGCTGAAGATCGAGAACGGGCTCGTGGAAGTGCCGAAGCGTCCGGGTCTCGGCATCGACATCGACATGGATGCGGTCGCGGTCGCGCACGAGCTGTACAAGCAGCACGGGCTCGGCGCGCGCGACGATGCAGCCGCGATGCAGTATCTGATTCCGGGGTGGACGTTCAACAACAAGCGCCCCTGCCTCGTGCGCTGAGCGCGGGACGAGACGGGCGGCGAGTCCGCCCGGTCGAAAGGCCTAGCCGGCCGCACCTGCCCGGCCAGGCCTAGCCAGCCGCCCCGATCCCCCGCGCCATTCCCGACGCGGCGAACACGATGACCATGACGAGCACTGCCTGCCAGTGCCCGATCCGCACGTAGGTGCGTGCGCGGCCCAGATCGGGCATCTGCTGTTGCCGCGCGGCGATGCGCCAGCGGATCAGCCCGAGCATCGGCACGATCTCGAGCAGCAGGATCAGCACGAGCGCGGTCATCTTGAGGTGAAAGAGCGGCTCGTGAAGGTAATACGCGGCGCCCTTCTCGAAGCCGCCGAACGCGCGCGTGAGCCCCGTCGCGATCAGCACCAGCGCGGACAAACCCCAGGCCGCGTCGGCCTTGAACACGCCGGGCAGGTCGGCGGCCTGCGCCGACGCGATGAGCCGGCGCAGCGCGCGGTTGCGCCCCGCGATCGCGGCGAACGCGACGCCGAACGCCATCAGGTGGACGGCTGCCAGCAACCAGCGAACGATCATTGCGCCTCCTTGTCGCCCGCGCGCCGCGCAGGCCTTGTCAGACGATCTGCTTGAGCGCGGCGTCGAGCGCGAGCACCGCCACGCGGTCGCCCTCGGTCGCGAGCGGCGCACGCATCACGATCTGCCGGTTATGACCGACGGCCGCCGGCGAATCCCACAGCAGTTCCACCTTCGGCCGCCGAAACAGACTGCCGCGACGCGGCGGCACGGCGGCCGCCTGCGCATCCTGCTCGACCGCCGCGGACGCGCCCCGGCCGGGCCAGCGCACCGACAGTTCGCGCGCGTCGTACTGGCCGACCTTGCGGCTCTCCATCCAGACGATCGCGGTACGCGTGAGCGTATCGAGCGAGATCGCGTAGCGGCCGACCGCGAAGCGGCGCGCGGCCACGTTGGTGCGCCACAGCGGCCGCGGGCGGCACATCCACACGATCGCCGCATACAGCGCCGGCGCGGCGACGAGCCAGCCGTTGGTCGCCGTCACCGCGTGCAGCGCACGGCGCCAGCCGGCCGCCCACGCGAACGCGCCGATGGACCACACGGCAAACAGGAAACCGATCAGCGCGAAGACCCGCAGCGCCTGTCGCAGCCACTGCGGCAGCGGATGAAACGGCCGCTCGGCGCGCGCGACGGCGCCCGGCAGCGCGAGCAGAAGAAAGATCAGCACGAGATAGACGAACGCCCACGGCGACGACACCATCGCCGACAGCGACGCGCGATAGCCCATCTGGGACATCGAGAACAGCCAGCGCGCGAGCAGCACGAGACCGATCGCGCGCAACGCGAAGATCACGCCGGCGCCGGGGGCCGGTGCTGCGCGCGTGGTTTTCGATCTCGCCAAGACTGCTCTCCTCTCGATGTTCGTGCGGGGCCGGATTTCGCGGCACGGCCATTATAGGGACATTACCGTCTGGACAGACGGCCGGATGGCGTGCCGGACCGCTTCCGGGGCCGTTCGCGGCGCCGGGCGCGGCGAGAATACAACAGATCGGCGCCGCAGATGTGACAACGCCCCGCCGGGGACCCGGACGGGGCGTCGATGACGGTGTCAGCCGCAATGCGGCCGGCACTCCGGCATCAGCTTGCGTTGACTTCGCGCAGCACCGTGCGGCGCTTCTGGCGCAGCAGTTCCTCGTAGCCCTTCACGTAGTTCTGCGCCATCACCTTCGACGAGAAACGTGCTTCGAACGCGGCGCGCACCTTCTCGCGCGGCAGCGTATCGAGGCGCTTGAGCGCCGCGACGGCCGACAGCTCGTCTTCGACGACGAAGCCCGACACGCCGTTTTCGATCACTTCCGGCACCGAACCGCGCTTGAATGCGATCACCGGCGTGCCGCAGGCCATCGCCTCGATCATCACCAGACCGAACGGCTCCGGCCAGTCGATCGGGAACAGCAGCGCGTGCGCGTTGCCCAGGAATTCGGTCTTTTCCGACTCGCTGATTTCGCCGATGTACTCGACGTGCGGCAGCGCGAACAGCGGCTTGATCTTCTCTTCGTAGTACGCGCGGTCCGCCTTGTCGAGCTTCGCGGCGATCTTGATCGGCAGGCCGGCCTGCTCGGCGATGCGAATCGCGGTGTCGACACGCTTCTCCGGCGAGATGCGGCCGAGGAACGCGAGGTAGCTCGGCTTCACGTTCGGGATCGGCGTCAGCAGGTTTTCCGGCAGGCCGTGATACACGGTCGACAGCCAGTTGGCCTGCGGCAGCGGGATGCGCTGGTTGTCGGAGATTGACACGACCGGCACGTCACTGAACGCGTTGAAGATCGGCTGCAGTTCCGGCAGGTCGAGACGGCCGTGCATCGTCGTCAGATGCGGGACCGGCTGGCGCGAGAACAGCGAGAACGGGTAGTAGTCGATGTGGCAGTGCAGGACGTCGAACTCTTCCGCACGACGGCGCACCTGCTCGAGCAGCAGCATGTGCGGGGCCATCACGTCACGGATCGTCGGGTCGAGGCGCAGCGCCTGCGGCCAGCACGCTTCGAGCTTCGCCGACGTTTGCGAATCGCCGCTCGCGAAGAGCGTGACGTCATGCCCCATCTCGACCAGAGCTTCGGTGAGGTAGGACACCACTCGCTCGGTACCACCGTACAGTTTCGGGGGCACCGCTTCGTGCAACGGAGCGATTTGGGCGATTCGCATGCGTAACTCCTAAAAAATCGGCTAAAAACCAGGTATGGGTCGGCAACCTGCCGGCGGTCCGGGCTGGATGCATTTCGTCCGAAAATCCGACGAATCAGCCTGCCGGGGGCGTCGAACCCGCGCTGCTCGAGGAGCGTCGGCGACGCGACAGGCATAGAACGTTTGAAACGAAGACCCGTTGACAGGGGTTCGTAAAAAAACCTGGAATCGAACCCGGAGCCGATTATCTAGGGGTAATCCCGATACGGCGCACAACATTTCAAATACTTTACTTTGTTACAAAGGTGCAACACTTTGCAACCCGCGGACTTGGGCGTCCGTTCTAGAGTGGAAGGCCCTTTTGGCGTTCCGGGTCATCCCCCCGCCGTCGGCAGCGCGATTCCGGCGCATGCGGCGGGACAGGATGCCGGATTTTATCTCAAAATTGATCGCGCGCCCCTGACCAAGGCAAGATTCGCGCAGCGCAATGCACGGCCTTGTTTACAATGCCGGATTATTCAGTCCGGGCGACCGTCGGCTGCGATCCAGCGATCCGCTCAATCACCGAATCACCGCACGCATATTTTGGAATCTCTCACCCCTGCCCAGCGCAACGCCCACAACGCGAAGCTGTCGAGCTACGCGCATCGGCCGATCGCGTTCCTGTTCCGCTACATCCGCCTGCATCCCGTCGCGCACCTGGTCGTGCTCTGCAGCGTGCTGGCCGCCGTCGGCTGCGCGCTCGGCTCGCAATATGCGATCAAACACCTGATCGACGTGCTTGCGGCCGGGCGTCATCATCCTGGCCCGTTGTGGAGCGCGTTCGCGCTGCTCGTCGGGCTGATCGCGGCCGACAACCTGCTGTGGCGCGTCGGCGGCTGGGTCGCGGCGCACACGTTCGTCGCAGTCACGGGCGACCTGCGGCGGGACCTGTTCCAGTACCTGATCGGCCATTCGCCGACGTACTACTCGGAAAAGCAACCGGGCACGCTCGCGAGCCGCATCACCGCCACGTCGAACGCCGTCTATACGTCGGAGAACACGATGGCGTGGAACGTGCTCCCACCGTGCATCGCGGTGATGGGCGCGATCCTGATGATCATCGTCGTCAACCCGCTGATGGCCGCCGGCCTGCTCGGCTGTTCGGCGGTGCTCTCGGTCGTGCTGTTCAAGCTCGCCGGGCGCGGTTCCGCGCGCCATCACGCGTTCGCGTCGAAGGCCGCCGCGGTCGACGGCGAGCTCGTCGACGTGATCGGCAACATGGGCCTCGTGCGTGCGTTCGGGATGACGCTGCGCGAACAGAAGCGTTTCGGCGCGACGGTGAAGGCCGAGATGGACGCGCGCCAGCAAAGCCTGCTCTATCTCGAGAAGCTGCGCCTGCTGCACGCGGTGATCACCGCGATGCTGTCCGCCGGCCTGCTCGGCTGGGCGCTGTGGCTGTGGGACCAGGGCCGCGCAACCTCCGGCGACATCGTGCTCGTCAGCTCGCTCGGCTTCACGATCCTGCACGGCACGCGCGATCTGGCGGTCGCGCTCGTCGACGTCACGCAGCACGTGGCACGCCTGTCCGAAGCTGTGAAAACGCTGCTCGAGCCACACGGGATGCCGGACCGCTCCGATGCGCAACCGCTGTCGGCCAAGGGCGGGCGCGTCGATTTCGAACGCGTGACGTTCGCGTATCCGCACCGCCGCGCGATCCTCGATCACTTCGATCTCCATATCGAACCGGGCCAGCGCGTCGGCCTGATCGGCAAGTCGGGCGCCGGCAAGTCGACCGTGCTCGCGCTGCTGCAGCGCTTCTACGACACGCAGGACGGCGCCGTGAAGGTCGACGGGCAGGACGTGAAGGCGATCACGCAGGACAGCCTGCGGCACGCGATCGCGCTCGTGCCGCAGGACATCTCGCTGCTGCATCGGACCATCTACGACAACATCGCATACGGCCGGCCCGAAGCGACTCGCGACGAAGTGCTCGCCGCCGCGCGCGACGCCCGCTGTTCGGAGTTCATCGAGGCGATGCCGGAAGGCTATGACACGATCGTCGGCGACCGCGGCGTGAAGCTGTCGGGCGGCCAGCGCCAGCGTATCGCGATCGCCCGCGCGATCCTGAAGAACGCGCCGATCCTGCTGCTCGACGAAGCGACGTCCGCGCTCGACAGCGCATCCGAGGAAGCGATCCAGAGCGCGCTCGACCGCCTGATGGTCGGCCGCACCGTGATCGCGATCGCGCACCGGCTGTCGACGCTGCGCAACTTCGACCGGATCATCGTGATGAGCAACGGCAAGGTGATCGACGACGGCAGCCCCGACGTGCTGCGCAACCGTCCGGGCCTGTACCGCGACCTGCTCGCGAAGCAGCACGGCCGCCATCACGCGCCCGACGGCACCGCACCGACCGGCGAACGCGTGGCCTGACGCCGCGCCACGCAG